>CBKYSX010000132.1:0-8448 GCA_966690745.1 uncultured Ardenticatenales bacterium | reverse complement strand
TCCCCACAGCTTTGGAAAGTTGGAATACATGGGCAGTCGGTGTTGTCGCTGTTTCCGTATGACCAAGATAAAGAAGCAAAATCAAGCTTAGAAATGACAGTCGCATGTTATACCCCATTAAGATAGAAATTGAGAGTTGAACCCAATTCCCTCATATGGATTTATCGTGACAGATGAATTAAAGCAGGCGCGTACTATCTGATGACAACTCTATACGCTACCTCCCCTAAATGCGATCCGTACTAGAATTTACGAAACAAGTATAATTCTTATTTTTTTTTAATACAAATCCAATGCAATACTATTCTTGAATCGTTTCTATCGCCTCCTCCAGCGTAAATACCCCATCATACAATGCTTTGCCCACAATCGCTCCTTCCACGCCATAAGGCTCGATCCAGCGCACCTGTCGCAGGTGGTCCAAATGCCCCACCCCGCCGGAGGCAATGACTTTCAACCCTGATTTTTGGGCGAGTTCCCCGGTCAGGGCAATGTTAATGCCTTGATGGGTGCCATCGCGCCCGATGTCCGTGTAAACGATGCGTTGTACCCCGGCGGACTTAAGTTGTAGGGCAAGGTCAAGGGCGGTGACATCGCTGGTTTCCACCCAGCCATGCGTCGCTACCATTCCCTGTTTCGCATCAATGCCGCCTACAACCCGCTCCGCACCAAATCGTGTTACTGCCTCGCGCACGATATCAGGATGGCTAATCGCCACCGTCCCTAAAATCACGCGTGACACTCCCCACGACAGCGCGTTTTCGATATCGGCAAGGGAGCGCAATCCACCTCCGAATTGAACCTGCACATTCCACTCTTTCAGGGCGGCAACCATCTTTTGCACGACTTGCGGGTTGGGGCTGTCCACCCCGAACGCTCCATCCAGATTCACCACATGAATCCAGGTCGCGCCTTCTTCTACCCACCGTTGGGCAGTGGCAATCGGGTCATCGGAATAGACAAATTGGCGGTCAGGGTCGCCCTGATACAGGCGAACGCATCGCCCCTGGCGGAGGTCTATGGCGGGGAAAATAATCATGATGAGTATTAAGGGTTGAGTACTGAGTATTGAGGTACGACCCTCGGTTAAAATAGAGATACTGTTGTCGTTTTCTCAATACCCACTACTCAATACCCTACACCTTTGCCCAGGCGGCAAAGTTTTTCAACAGGGTCAGCCCGTACTGTTGGGACTTTTCGGGGTGGAATTGAATCCCTACCACATTGTCACGCCCGCAAATCGCGGGAAACGGCGACCCATATTCACAATCCGCCAACACAATTGCGGAATCGGTGGGGATGGCATGATACGAATGAACAAAATAAGCGTAGTCGCGGGGTGGTACCCCTTCAAAGATGGGGTGAGGATGTTGCACCCGCACCTCGTTCCATCCGATATGCGGCACTTTCAGATCGGTTACGGCGAAGCGGGAGACTTTGCCCGGAAAAATACCCAATCCTTCATGTTCGCCCATTTCCTCGCCTACTTCAAATAGGACTTGTAATCCGACACAAATGCCGAGCAGGGGTTTGCCGCTTTGCGCGGCATGGCGAATCGGTTCAAGTAACTGCCGTTGGCGCAAGGCATTCATCATATCGCCAAACGCCCCTACGCCCGGCATGACGACTACATCCGCATCGTAGACCTCTTGCGGGCTATCGGTGCGGCATGTGGCAATGCCAATCGCTTCAAATGCCTTTTCCACATTGCGAATGTTGCCCGCCCCGTAATCAATCAGAACGGTGGTCATACGGATAAACCTTTCGCCGAATCCGTAAGCACCAGATGGGCAACCACTTCGCCATCCTCAATCTCGCCCGTTTCGACAAAGCCCAACCGGGCATACAGTTGTCGCGCCGTTTCATTTTCAGGCGCATAGGAAATTGCGATGCGCTGACAGCCAGGAATCGCTTTAAGGTGGTCAAGCATGAGGTGCATCGCGGCTTTTCCATACCCTTTGCCCTGTTGGGAGGCATCAACCATTAATCGCCAAATATAGAATATAGACCGGTCAGGAACGTGTTGCCCCATAATGAAGCCTACCATCGTCTCATCAGCATAAATGGCACGGGGAATCGCCCCCTCTTCATAGACTGCTTGTACCAGCGACACCAGATTGGATGCAACAAAATTTTCCTGTTCCGGTGCCACTTTCAGATCAATACATTGCCAATAATTTTCTTTGGTAATAGGTTGTAGGGTAATCATCCTGCTTTACCTATGGAGGATTGAGTATCGATAAAGGGAAACCTTAACCCTCTTTAGATATGGAAAGATTCCTTTGTAGAGGTAAGGATTATCCCATAGAGTTCGATCCCATTTGCAATGTTTCGATTGTAGGGGCGGGTCACATCGTCAAGATGTTTTATAAAATGGAACTCATGACCCGCCCGCCGTTGGGCGTGGAACCAACCCTGGACGATGGGGCACACGACAACGACGGGCGGGTCAATTGGTTCCATGTCATAAAGGGTTCCATTCCCTGACCCGCCCCTACAAGCTATGTGCCCGTTGAATATCTACGGTTAGAAAACACGGTAAGGTCGTTTTCTCAATACCCAATTCTCACTACTCAATCATGCCTTTGGTACTTGGCACTTCCCCTTGTCGTCTTATATCAATTTCAACTGCTTCGCGCAGGGCACGTCCCAATGCCTTGAAAATGCCTTCGATGATGTGATGGCTGTTCTGTCCTGCCAGCACTTGAACATGGAGGGTCATCCCTGCATTGGCAGCTAGGGCGCGTAGAAATTCGGGTACGAGCTCAGTATCAAAGGTCCCGACTTTTTGCGCCGGAATCGTCCCTTGAAATACCAGCAACCCCCGCCCCGAAAAATCCACCGCGCACAGCGCAAGGGTTTCATCCATCGGCACAATCGCATCCCCGTAGCGGCGGATTCCGGCTTTATCCCCCAATGCCTGCGCCAACGCCTTCCCCAACACAATTCCCACATCTTCTACCGTGTGGTGGTCGTCAATGGCGTAATCGCCCTGCGCGACAATCGTCAGGTCAAACATGCCATGCTTTGCCACATGGTCTAACATATGGTCAAAAAAAGCAACGCCCGTGGCACGTTCGCCCCCGCCGCGCCCGTCAAGGTCAAGCGTCAGGGTAATATCGGTTTCGTTGGTATGGCGATGAATGGAGGCAGTTCGCATAATGTGCATAGTACATAGTGCATAGTGCATAAAGGCAACGACCTCAACCTTTTGTCGTTTCCACACTATGAAATATGCACTATGCACTACGATAGTTCGCTTTATTACTCAAATAACTTCTCTACCGGCGGCGCAACATCCAAGGTGGCGGCAACGATACGGGCTTCATCCCCGATTTGGGCAAGCCGTTCCATCAACGCCGGGTCGCCCTGCCCCGATTGCTCCAAATCATCCAGCACCGCGTCAATCATCTGGATAAACCCGGCGGGGTTATAGATATGGAGCTGTTCGCGCAGGAATGCCATGCGTTCGTCGCCGGATTCGGTGCGAAGCAGGTGGTTCATCGCCTTCATTTCAGGGCGCAGACGATCTTCCATCAATTCAACCACACGTCGGTAAATCCGCATCAGCAATTCGGCGATGTCGTCACGATTCATGGCACGGGCTTGTTCAACATTGGCGGACAGCACCACCAGAAAGGCTTCGTTAAGGTGGGGGTACAGTTCCTGCAACTTCGATTCAATGTCGGGCGATTCCAGCACCTCATTCAATTGCTGTGTAGCCGTTTCAATCGCCTGTTGCGCCATTGCATCCATTTCATCCGTCAGTTGCACCAACTCCTCGCGCAATTCCATAAGACGCGATTTCTCTTCATCCGTAGAGTTGTCAGCACGTTGGGTCAAATGGAGGAAGAACTGGTAATCAATCAACGGGCGATTGGTGGCAACCAGATTTTGCAGGGCAATCGTGGAGCTCTCTTTTGCCGTGAGTAAATCATCAATCAATGCGTCAATATTATCTTCCACGCCGAGGCTTGGCATATCTTCGGCTTTTAGGTCGAGTTGACTGGCAATGGTTTCGCGCAACCGTCCGTAGCGGTCTACGGTGGGTTCATCGTGCATTTGCGCCGCTTGTTGCAAGGTCATCGTAATGAGCATCATGAAATTGTAATCAATCTTCGCCCGATGTTCCTCAATCAATGCCCGCAATTTGGCATCGTCGTAGGCAACTTCCGCCATTTTGACAATCAATTGCACTTTTTGGGTCTGTTCGCGTAACTGTTCGGCATTCACCCCATCGGCTTCCATTACTTTTTCGATCAACCCGTTCAAACTCATGATTCGGGTCGGGTTCAGTAAATACGCCTTCCGTTGCTCGGCAGGGGTGTTGTTCAGTACGAGGTTGGTCAACCGCCCTACCTCTTGCTCCTCTTGCGCCATCGGCAAATTAAGTTCCGTGGGAACATAAGCAAGCAGAAGTTGTTTTTCGGGGTCGTGATAGACCAACGGCGATGCCATCACTGTCCGTGTGCCACAGCGCGGACAGGCTAGTACATTCACTTGTCCACGCAAAAATTGTTGTTTCTTTGCCGGGTCCTGCCCGACATCAATTACTTGTTCAAGCCGTACCGTCACCGCTTGCCCACAATTCGGGCAATTGACCGTCGCCTGGGATACAGGATAAGTCATCAGAAAACCTTTCGTACAGACAGTACGCAAGACGCGGGATGCAGAAATAATTGGTTAATTACAGAGCTACCCGATTCACGGTACTAAAGTGACCGTGTTAGAGACCCATAGTTTGCGAAAGTTCGCACATGATGGGTCTGCCCCGCCTCTTTAGAGCGGGGAATTGAGTAAGTCGTGCTTAGTGTCCTTTGTGTCATTCATAAGCCGTTGTCGTTTCTGCGTCCTGCGTCCTGCTTGTTATCGTTCTAAACAGTCCCCGTATTCTACATCAATTCGCCCAGAGCCTCGATTAGCGCATCGTTCTCCTCCGGCGTACCCACCGATAGGCGCAAATAGAACCCCAACCCGACATTCGATGAAACATCCCGAACCAAAATTCCCCGTTCTAACAAATGCTCGAACACCTGTTGCGGGCTATATCCATCAAAGCGGGCAATGATGAAATTGGCATCACTCGGAATCGGATGGATCGCGGGAAATGATTGCAGTCTTGCATAAAGCCGGTCCCGTTCATAGAGGATACGGTCAATTTTTTCGCGGAACAATGCCATATTTTGCAAGGCAACTACCGCCGCCGCTTCGGAAAAAGCGTTCAAGGCATAAGGCAGTTTGCCTTTATGGATTTCGCGGGCAAGGGATTCATTTGTAACGCAATAGCCAACCCGCATTCCGCCCAATGCCATCGCTTTAGAGAAAGTGCGTAACAAGACCACATTCGGGAACTCCTCCAACAACCCCAGCAGATTCTGTGAAGAAAATTCCTGATATGCTTCATCTATTAATACCAGTGAAGAAACTTCCCCACAGATGCGCCGTACCTCCTCTATCGGAATACTCCGTCCTGTAGGGTTATTGGGGGTACAGAGCACCACCAGCCGTGCCTGATGTGCCTGTGCCTGCTCAATCACCTCGTCCGTTGGCAGGGCAAAAAGCGTGTCAGAACGCATTACCGGTTCGCGCACGATTGCACCCATTACAGTAGCGACCAGTTTATAAACACTAAAGGTGGGCACGGGAATGATGACTGAATCGCCGTCCCGCACCGTGACTGCCATGGTGTTATAGATAATCTCGTTCGACCCATTCCCCACCAACACCTGCGATGGCAATACCCCCAGATGTGTCGCCAATGCGTCCGTCAATTCCACCAAATCAAAATCGGGGTACCGTGCCCAATCCTGCGCTTGTATCCGCGCCATCACCTGTTCTTTGAGTTCAGGGGGATAGCCAAGTGGGTTTTCATTCTGATTCATTTTATAGCGGTATGTATGGGGCGTAAGCGTATATGCCTTCATCGCCCGTACCGCCGGTTTGATGTGCTCTAGTGGGTCACGCATCTATGGCTCCTCGTTATGAATATAAGCCAATCATACGCAAAAATTGGTACGGGTATAGGCAAGACAGTATTGTAAGAGTTGTTACAATCCTATTGACTTTTATCGTTGTTGAATGTATCATATCAATACGTAGTCAATTAACTACGTATTGATGACAGGAGAGTAACGACGATGAAAGCCATTTTGCAAAACAAAGCGTTGGTGACACTTGGAATCGCCGAGACGATAAGCAATATCGGGAACTGGATTACGATGTTGGCGGTATGGGGCATTCTTATTTTTCGCGGGGATGGAAGCATTGCCCAGAGTAGTGCGATTATGCTGGCGGGGTTGGGTCCCATGCTGGTATTTAGTCCCCTTGCCGGATGGCTCAGCGACCGATTTGACCGCAAATGGCTAATGATTGGCAGTCAGATTCTGGGCTCATTGCCCGTTATCGCATTATTTTTTACCCGCAATGAATGGCTGATTTATGCCTTGCTTGCCATACAAAGTGCTGTGTTGGCAGTAGGGTATCCGGCACGGAACGCCAGCATTCCGGCATTGGTAGAAGAATCGCAATTAACCCAAGCCAATGCCTTCTTACAGCAATTGGCTTCAATGATGAAAGTGGTGGCTCCCGCACTTGCCGGAGCGTTGGTCGGATTTGTCGGACCCTACAATGCGATGGTGATTGATATTGCCTCTTTCTTTGTCGCGGCGGTAATCCTTTTTACCTTGCCTGCATTACGTCCTGATAAACCGGAAACAGTGGTGAATTCTGAGTCTAAGGAATCCAGATATGAAGGTTCTCCGCTCACCGTCTTGCGTCGCTCGTTCCCTCTTCAATTGCTTTTTGCCACCATGTTCATCGGGTTGTTGATGATTATGGGCTTTGATGTTCTGGGTTCCGTCTTTGTGCGGGATGTGTTGGCGGGGGACGAAGCCTTTTTCGGAATGGTGATTGGACTGGTGGGGTTGGGGCAAGTACTATCGGTGCTATGGCTAATGACCCGTCCCGGTACGCATACACTTCCCTGGCGCGACCTTTCCGTGGGGCTGTTGCTCTTAACCGCTATCTGTTTAGGGTGTGCCTTCGCCTTCTATAGCAATTCAACCCTGTGGGCGCGAATTTTCGTCGGGGTGGGCGTTTTCGTAGGGGGCATGGGCAACGGCATTATGACTGTGCAAGTGCCTACCCTTTTGCAAAGGCTTGCCCCCCGCGCCATCTTAGGACAGCTGGGCGGGTTGCTTCAAAGCACCCTGACAGCGGCGCAGTTAATTGCCATCCTCGGATTGCCCCTTATCATTCCGGGAACGATTTCGATGGGACATTTTTACATCATTGCCTCGGTAGGGATTGCGCTATTGGCACTCTTTGTCGCCTACTCAACCCGCTATCGGGACACGCACTCGTCGAATCAGATGGCAGAGCCAGTGTAAGGCAATACCTCTAGCTGTAGCGGGGCGCCTGTGTCACCACGCACTCGTCGAATCAGATGGCAGAGCCAGTGTAAGGAAGTGCATATTGCATAGTGCATATTACATAAACGACCACGACCAATACTGGCGTGTGGTCGGGTGCTACGCTTATGGACTTATGGTTGGGCGTTGCGTTCACGGCACTAAAGTGACCTCGCTACGCGCATTCCCTACGGGCAGATGCGTTGCATCCATTGCACACTATAGACCCGTTCTCTGCTAGGTTCTCCATTTTTGAGTGAATCCCTTGCAAACAATGGGTCTATAGCCCCGCCTCTTTAGAGCAGGGAACGCGGCGCATTGCAGGATGATTTCCTGAATGTCCATAAAAGGCGCAAATTGGTTATATTGCGGGAGGGGTCGCCGTTTATGCAATATGCACTATACAGTCGTTTCGGGTCAAAAGACGCAGAGCGATGTCTATAGACCAACCTCGAAAGGAACCCCATGGGCGGCTGGATGATTGGCTATTCATTACCCAATGAATTGGATGCGGTACTCTATTACGCTTCTTCGCGGGAGGGGTTTGTTATTCCGCGTTTGCCGCCTGCTGTTGGAACTCTGATTCAGACCGTTAATCCAGAATGGCTTGCCGATTGGCAACAGCTATTTCCCGAACTGACCAATAGTTTTGCCACTTTAGAGTTAATGGGAAGATGGGCAAATACCACCTTTGAAGTGGATTTTCAACGCGCCACCCTGCCCATGCGGGAGATGACTCTACGCGATGCGATAGATCAACGGGCTTCCCAATTAAAAGCGTATGGCGAACCGATTACCGTTCATAAACCGGTGGTGGCAACGCTACAAGCCCTTGAACAAAAACTGACTTTGACGATTTATAAGGAAAGCGGCTTCCCTAACCCGAACGAAACCATTATTAGTAAAAGGATTGCCACGGAGGTAGAGCGCACTGCTGCCGTGTTACGGGATGGCAAGCACCATAGCAAATTCTGGATGTTGGTGGACCGCTTCTATTACGAAACTTCTCTTCCCTGGCGCACGGAGCGCATCCCCTATC
>CBKYSX010000131.1:0-8525 GCA_966690745.1 uncultured Ardenticatenales bacterium | reverse complement strand
AAATAGGTCAATGCCGGAAGGCTTGCATCGTTCAATAATGCTTCCACATCTTCAATCGTTCCATCCCACCCGTACCCATCATCCCCCAGCCACAATTCCAGATGTTCCAATGCGGGCAGATCGCTTTGGCTTAAATCCAGCAAAATTTGGCGCGGGAGTCCGCCGGTTTCCACGATTAGTTTTTTCAGCGATTCATGTTCAATGACTCCAAGGGACAACCCCGTACTTCCCCGCACCCCGAAATCGGTCAAACCGGGAAACGCCCCGAACAAGGGAGCCATATCACTTTGTTGAATCCACGAAATTTCGCTCTCTTCCTGAATAATATCCCCGATAAAGAGTGCGCTCAGATTCGGAAATTTCTCGCTCACGGTAACCAACGTTTCCACTATCGAAGCCGAAGAGGTCGAATCCCAGGACCCCTCCCACATGCCAATCACAATTCCGGTGATCTGGGAGGCATTGGGTTCATCTGCCAATGCCAGCACCCAATCGTGTAAGCGATTGTCCCGCGAATCGCTCTGCTCCCATGTAAAACCAAGAAACGGAATGGAGGTTGTTGGGTCGGGCAAGGGGTTGCCCGGTTGCCATGCTTCTACTGCTTTACCGCCGAAGTGAGTCAAATTTTCACGAATCATCGGATACCTTTCCGTTAAGTTGTGTGGTCGGGGATACCAGGTGCGAGGGAACCGGTATTAAGGATAGGTAGAGGGTGCGACAGGAGCAAAAAATGATGCCTGGTAACATTCCGAATACAGGGGAGTTCAGGAATCCAAAAGGGTTGTTCGCTTGCCTTTCCCTGTTCGCCTTCCCTGTTATTCTCTGCTATGCTTCTTATCAACAATATTCAACTCCCCGTTTGAAAAAAACAACCCTTTAGGAGACGACGATGATCCTACACGCGCCGGACAAAATCGCCGCCTACACCACCAACGGCTGGTGGGGAACCACCACTATTGACGACCTGTTCCGCACTCAGGTGGGCTATGCCCCCGACAAAGAAGCCCTCGTAGACCCGGTGAACCGCACGGCATTCACCGAAGGCGACCCCCGCCGCTACACCTACGCGGAACTGGATACCGCCGTCAACCGGGTTGCCGCCGCCCTGGGTGGCGCAGGGTTGGGCAAAGATTCGATTATCGGGATTCAACTGCCCAATACCGTAGATTTGGTCATCGCCTATCTGGCAATTGCCCGTATCGGCGCGATTGCCTCCCCCTTCCCGATTCAATACCGCGAATATGAACTCGAAAGCCTGTTGAATCATGTCGGTGCACAGGCATTTATTACCGCCGCCCGTATTCTGGATCGCGCCGCCGCTCAATCCATTGTGGATATTAAGAGGAGTATTCCTACCCTTCGCACAGTGTTTAGCACCGGCTCTACCCTGCCCGAAGGGGTACAATCGTGGGATTCGATTCTGGCAACCCCCCACGACATCAATGCGCTTAATCGCCAGCTGTCTACCCTAAAGGTAGATGCCAATGATGTCTACACCATCTGCTGGACGAGTGGAACGGAAAGCAAGCCTAAAGGGGTCCCGCGTACCGCCAATGACTGGATTGCAATTGCTTACGCCACAGTTGATAGTGTCCAGATGACCGCATCGGATCGTCTGCTCAATCCCTTCCCCTTGATTAACATGGCGGGCATTGGTGGGATGATGGTGCCGTGGCTCTTAACAGGCTGTACCCTGATTATGCACCAGCCCTTCGACTTGCCTGTCTTCCTGAAACAGGCAACGCTGGAAAAAGCAACCTACACCGTTGCCCCTCCCGCCTTGCTCA
The DNA here is from genome assembly GCA_966690745.1 of uncultured Ardenticatenales bacterium. Lineage (GTDB taxonomy): Bacteria > Chloroflexota > Anaerolineae > Ardenticatenales > Ardenticatenaceae > CBKYSX01. The sequence continues at coordinate 6,738 of CBKYSX010000131.1, read as the reverse complement.
CCCTTTTGCTTCTGCGCGAAGAGATTCTGGCACAAGCCGATATTTCTTCCATGCGGGTCATCGGTTCCGGGTCGGCACCGTTGTCACCCTTCATGGTGAAAACATGGCAGGTGAAACATGGAATTCCTGTTACCAATTTCTTTGGTTCTAACGAAGGGATTGCCCTGCTGGGCGACCCAGCCGTGATTGCCGACCCCGAAAAACGCGCCCTCTTCTTTCCCCGCTTCGGCGCGGAAGGCTTTACCTTTGACACCCGCATCAGCAAGGGGATGAAAACCCGTCTCGTCAACCCCGACACGGAAGAAGTCATTACGGCACCGGGGATTCCCGGCGAAATGCGGATTCAGGGACCCACCGTATTCTCCGGCTATTACAATGACCCCGACCTTACTGCCACCTCTTTCGATAAAGATGGCTATTACCGCACGGGAGATATGTTTGAAATTGCGGGGGAGAATAAAGAATATTACCGCTATGTAGACCGCTTGAAGGATGTTATCATTCGCGGGGGGCAAAACATCTCCGCCGCTGAAATCGAAGGACACCTGCAAGGACATCCCAAACTCATCGAAACCGCTGTCATCGGCTACCCTGATGAAGTGATGGGCGAAAAAATCTGTGTGGTGGCGGTGGTCAAACCCGGGGAAACCCTGACTCTGCAAGACATTCACGAGCATCTGAATGCCAAACACGTTGCCAGCTTCAAACTCCCCGAACGGTTAAAAATTGTTCCTGCGCTACCACGTAATCCGGTGGGCAAGATCCTGAAACGGGAGTTGCGGGGAAGTTGATTTTTAGCGAAGTCTACTAAAGAGGGGCAATGCAAGTGGCATCGCCCCTTTTTATTTATGTTGGGAACTCTTGCTATAAAACCTACAATTACAAAAGTGAATAATAACATTAGGCATGTGAGAGGATATATACTTCTATGAACGCGCCCGACCCCATTCAAGCCTATCTCGCCAATTTCGCGCAGGAGGATGAAATTCTGCGCTGGATTCAGAGCGAGGCGGAACGACATGGCTTGCCCACCATTAGCCTGCAACCTTTGGAAGGCAAATTACTTCATTTGTTAGTAAAGGTAAGTGGGGCGAAAAAGATTGTAGAAATTGGTGCATTGGGCGGCTATAGCGGCACATGGCTGGCGCGTGCGCTCCCCACCGACGGACAGTTGTGGACGTTGGAAAAATCTGCCACCCATGCCGGGGTTGCCCGTGCCGCCTTTGAAAAGGCGGGACTATCCAACATCGTTACATTGTTGGAAGGGGATGCCCTCCCCTCTTTACAAACCCTCGCCACCCACGCACCATTTGATTTTGTCTTTATGGATGCCGATCCTGAGAATTATGTCAACTACTTGCAATGGGTACGCTCTCATTTGCGGGCGGGCGGTATCCTTGTGGCGCACAATGCCCTTGCCGGTGGCAATATCGCCGCGCCGATCAATGCCCGTTCGCACGGGATGGCGGCATTTCAGGAAGGGCTGTTAGCAGACCCCCATTTTGACAGCACCATTATTCCATGGGGGGATGGCATTGTATTTGCGGTGAAGCGGACTTAAGTGTTACGCAGTTGCGGGCAAAACAATTCCATAGAAAATTATTTTTACCCCCTTTTCTCCTTTAACCTACATAACTTCTACGCTCAACAAAAAAAGCGGAGGCAGGAATTCTGCCTCCGCTTTTTGATTGATAGATTAGACGGGAATCGTTGCATCCTCGTCGTAATAGGCAAGTTCCGTCCGCATTTGGTCAGTGGTATAAGGGGTTGTATCCGTATAATACGGGTCCCAGCCCCGTTGCACCCAGCTGTTTACCCGTGATGGCAAATCCACTGCGCCATGATGATCTAAAATCGTAATCGCCGTCATGGTTTCGGTATCGGGAATTTCCGCCATCAGCAAAGTTGCGCCGCGCCGTACCCCTTCCATCAGATATGCCAACGTTTGGTCGGGAACGCCAGCCCCTACCAATGCCCCCAACACTCCGCCGGTCAGTAAATCCAGATTGGCTTGTTTCAGCCCCCACAATGGACCGATTGCCACATCACTGTTACCCCCCGGCGTGGTCACGGCATCATGCCCCAGCAACATTCGCTCGTTACCGGGAGCGGTGCCAATGGTCGTACCGGTGCTATCTCCCTGCTTGTGCAACGCGCTCTCTGCTCCCGCAAAATAATCATACCCTCCCTCCCCGTTGTTCACCACCACGGACAGATGGGAATCGTCCACGCCTGCCGTTTTTAATTCTTGGATTGCCTCTTGTGCTTGATGGTGAGTGTCAAATAATCCGATGGCGATTTTCATACGCCTGCTCCTTACGGGGGGACCTCTCGCATTTCGACTGTTATTTTGTAAAGGGTATAAGTTCCCTTTTATACAGTACACGCCAAAGTTGATGATTTGTATAGAAACAGGTGTACCAAGTTCCGGGGGTATCTTCGTACCGCATGGCAATAAAGCTAAAAAAGAACCGGAGGGTAAGCCCTCCGGTTGATTTATTACATTACTCCTTCTCGTCAAAGAAAAGAATAATGTCGTTCCTCACTCTTCACTCTTCACTCTTCACTCTTCACTCTTAACCCCTATGTCCCCCGCACAATCCCATCCCCTTCTTTCGGCAACCAGGGCCACGGGTCAATATATTGCCCGCCGCGCCAGGGATCACTCCAGACACCACTGTAGGGTGCGCCCACATGAAGCTCCAAATGGAGATGGGGACCGCGGCTGTACCCTTCACTCCCCTGTCGGGCTATCGCTTGCCCCGCCACAACCGTATCACCGGGCGCAACAAAGGCTTCGCTGTTGTGGCTATAAATGGTGTAGACATTATTACCGTGATGTAACACCACCGCATAGGGACCACGACAGGCAGAATCGCTGAGACAGAAGAGCGGACCCACATGTGCCACTGTTCCGGCTTCCACCGCCCGAATCAGGGTGGCTTCGCCGCCACCCCGCGCCCGAATATCCACCCCGGTATGGACTCCCCCCGCTTGATAATCCACAGGACTGCCAAAGGGTTGTCCCATGCTCGGCATCGGGTCAAAGGGTGTTGCCGAGAAAAACTGGTCGCCGTGAATCGCCCGATATTCGGGCATCCGGCGCAGGAAATATTGCACTTCGGAGCACAACCGAATCTGGGTGCGGGTACGGCTCCGGCTGGAGCCGGAGGACATCGTACCGTTAAAGTTACCGTTCGAGCCTACCTCGATTGCCGATTGCACTACCGCGCTCACTTCATAATTCCACAACCGCATTCCCCGCGCACTGCGTTGTAACGCCGAATCCATCACACTGCGGGTTTCAGCATACATCACTGCTTCATAACGGGTTGCCAACGACTCTTCAATCCGCTCCAGGCTATCCTGTTCACGGTCACGAAGCATTCGGATATCGGGGGCTGTCAGGGCATGACCCAACACCCGCACCGCCACTTCTTGAATTGCCACATCGGTATCATCTTGCACATAGGGCCACGACAACGGACGGTTTTCGCCCATCGCCGCTCTGCCCTGTGCCAGCCACTCCTGCATCAGTTCAGTATACAGAATTGCCGCGCCATCGCTCGGGTTCGCTGAACGCCCTGTAATTCCGCGGCTATCAATCAGTGCCAATGCTTCTTCGGTCGGCAACGCGATGCCCAACCGTTCATCCAAAATCCGTTGCAGGGCAAGTGTCCAGTCATTCCCCACCGGGTCGGGCGCGGGGGCGGCAAGGGCGGTACGACTGGATGCGATAGCAATGCCATCCATCGCCGCCGTCAGTTGTTGTTGATGCAGAGCACCATCCGTGGCGGCAAGGGTACTTGTTACCCCTTCCGCCGCCAGATACCGCCCCAATGCCGCCACACCATTGGTGAAGCGGTAAGGGTCACTGGTAATCTCGGTCAGGGTAGTCGCGCCACGCCCTTGAATCCAGGCTTGCCATTGATGGCGTTGTGTCCAGGCAAAGCCCATACCTCCTGCCTGTTCAATCCGTTGCAGATTGGTGAGGTAGGTGGTGCCGGGGGGTGTACCGGGTCCGTTCCATAAATCGGCGGGTACTAATGAAGTGGTTTCCCCTTCCGGCAAAGGCAAACGGAACTGTCCGCCGCTTTGTTGTTGTACCAACGCCATCAAATCCGTCTCTTGAATTTGGAAGAATACCGCTACCTCGCGGAACGTATCCTGATAGAAACGGCGCAAATCGGCGGGCATCTCCTCTAAAGAGGTAAAACTCTGATTCGCGTACTTGTCCATCGCCTGAAACTCGCTAATCCGCGGGGGTTGTTGGGTAGCGGTGGGGACAGGTGTTTCGGTAGGCGGAATCGGGGTTGCGCTGGGTGGTAAGGGTGTTGCCGAAGGCGGAACCACCGCCACTTCCGCAGGGGCTTCAGGTTCCGGGGCGATTGCAATGGTCGTCGGTTCAGGGGGTGATGTAGGTTCACCATCAGGGCGGGTCAGGAAAAAATAGCTTCCCACCGCCATTGCAACCACAATCAGCACGGCTATAAGCCGTAAGGCAAATGTTGGCATCGTTGATTTTCACTCATATCACAGGAAAACGGTAAGAGGAGGTATGCGCGAGTAATAACCGCGGGACGCAGAAACGATTTGGGTCGTTTCTGCCTCTCGGTTGCCGCGCTTTCTTCAGTACCCTGAACACGCACGATGTGCCCAAGTATACCATGTCAAACTATAGAAAAGGAGTGTGTAGAAATTGTTTAGAATGGCTAACTGTATAGCAACGATTTGCCCCCGCTTTCACATCACCCCTACACACAAAGAAACCGAGTTTTTAACGGCAGAAACTCGGTTTCTTTTTTACTTACCCTGATTGTAGATTCTATGGGTTACATTGATAAAGATGGGGTGTGGTTTTATCCTCGTCTCCACCATCGTCGCGCCACCAATCCCGCCACGAGCACCCCCAATCCAATAAATGTTACCCATTCGTAGCCGATACCCTGATAGGTGGAAATCTGATCCAACATTACCGCCGTAGGCACATCGGGTGTGTTGGATACCGCCGGGTGGGGCGTACCAACCCCATTCACATCCAAATCTTCAAGCGTGTAGTAATAGGTAACACCTGCCACAGCGGTAGTATCCACCCACTCATAAATCGCTCCCTGTCCACTTCCCGGCGCGGCAGAGGGAATCAGTTCGGTGGTTAATCGTTCCCCGATGAAAGCGGCATCGGTGGAGCGATAAAGATGGAAGCCGAGATTGTCTATTTCGGAAGCCGTTTCCCACACAACCCGAACCCGATCCGCACCGGCTTCAGCCCGCATGGATTCTAACGTCACGGCAAGCGAAATTACCGGGCGCACCAGATAAAGCCGCCACTGGTTTAATATGCCAACATCCCCCAGCGCACTATCCCCCATACACAGCGTCCAGTTCCCTAGTGCTGAACTGCCATTATAAGCACTAAAGGCAGATGGAGGTTGGGTTGCCGTATCGGGCGAGGGGTCATGGGCACAGACCCCGTTCGCTGTACAAATGACTTGATCTGTCGCCAGCCCCGTTCCCATCGTTTCGGCTTCGGGACCGAAACCATCGCCAAAGGCAATGAGCGTATTATTCCAATTAGCATTATTCCCGACCGCACCACTCCCATCATCAGGAGCATTGCTACCGGGACGGTTCAAGATGGTTAAAGTTGTATTATTGGGCGAGCGCAATTTCATCGTTAAATCCCCTACCCATGTATGGCTGAGAGCGACACCCGTAAAAACCCCTAAGACGGTTGCGCTGACGGGCGCGGGGGATGTTGTGTTAATCGTACTACACGCCTGCCCGACACCCCCAAACCCACCTACGTATCCATCATCAGGAATCCCGATTCCCGGGCTGGCGGCATAGGGGTCTGCCGCCGTCAGGTGCAATTGCCATTGGTTCATAACCCCGGTATCCAGTTGTGCACTATCCCCTACACACAGTGTCCAAACCCCGGTAGCATCCGTGGTACGGAAATTGCCAAAGGTAGAAGGAGGTTGAACAGCCGTATCGGGCGAGGGGTCGTGGGCACACACGCCATCGTTGGTACAGATGGATTGGGTATCGCTAAGCGACCCCCCCATTGTTTCGGCTTCCGGTCCGGTACCATCGCCAAACGTAATGAGGCTACTGCTCCAATTGCTACTATCCCCTATAGGTGAGTCGGCTCCATTATCAGGGGCAGTACTACCGGGACGATTCAATAAGGTAAGAATCGTCCCTCCCGGTGAGCGCAACTTGATGGTCAAGTCTCCAATCCATGTGTGGTTGATATTGACATTGACCGTTGTGTTATAAACTGCCCGCCCTGCCGGAAGGACGGTCGCCGTATTGATCGTGCTACATGCCATGCCCGCGTCCGTACCAAAGCCATCATTGCCATCCAACGTACCGATATAACCATCATCAGGAATGCCAAACGGCATAAAATCGGAAAAGCTATGGCTATTGGCAGGGCGTGGCGGTTCCGGAGCAGGGGGTGGTGGTTCGCCGGGGTTGTCAGGCGCAGTAGATTTGTCAGGGTGGGTGGGTTCCTGTGCGAAAACAGAAGGTGTGGTTGCGAACCCGAAAACTAGAATCAGAATCATTAAGAGCCAACAGCGGGCATAGGGGGTCATACGCTACTCCACCTTTTGATGTAGAAAATGAAGCGTCAAGCGCGAATTAAGGGATAGAGCACCGATGGCAATGTATTAGGTTTTGGGGCGAAATACAATAGCCTTTGCGGTTTCCGATATATGTTTGGGGGATTGTAGA
>CBKYSX010000130.1:0-8557 GCA_966690745.1 uncultured Ardenticatenales bacterium | reverse complement strand
CCGGATGAACTGTGGCACAAAATTATCGGAATCAATTTGACAAGCGTCTATTACATTTGCAAAGCTTTTGTCCCCGAAATGGTAGCGCAGGGAAGCGGGCGGATCGTTAACATTGCCTCGGTTGCCTCCAAAGTCGGGTCGAAATACGTAGCGGCATATACCGCTAGCAAACATGGGGTTTTGGGATTGACGCGGGCATTGGCGGCAGAGTTGGTTGGAAACGGAATAACCGTTAATGCAGTCTGCCCCAGTTATGTAGACACCCCTATGACCGAGGGTGCTGTGAGCAACATGGTCAGTCGCACCAGGATGACCCCGGAGCAAGCCCGAGCCTATCTTGCCAACCTCAGCCCGCAGGGACGCTTAATTACTCCGGAAGAAGTCGCCGATTTAACGGTCTTTCTTTCCTCCGATGCGGCACGGGGCATCAACGGACAGGCGATCAATGTGGATGGCGGGATGGTGATGTTTTAGCGGCGGGTCGCAGGACGCAGAAAGCAGAAACAACAAACGGCATAACACATAAATACAGAGGAACGAAGTCACAGAGGAATTTTGTTGTAGTTGTAGTAGGGGCGCGTCAGGTACAGGCGCAACATCCAAAATAGACTTGTGACCCGCCCGCCGTCTCTCTGATGTGTGTAAGGCAAACGTATATGAGTAATGAAATTGAAATTTGGATGGAGAACTATCCGCCCCAAATACAAAGCCTCGTTCAACAAATGCGTGAATGGGTAAAAACCGTTTTGCCCGATGCCGCCGAAGTGTTGGCGACGGGGTATAAAATGATTATGTATAAGGTGGAACCGAAAGCAAAAGAGTGGGTGGTTTATATCGGGCCCTATCCGAACCATGCCAATCTAGGCTTTATCGCAGGAACTTCGTTGCCCGATCCGCACAAGCTGTTGAAAGGGACAGGAAAAACGTTACGTCACATCAAAATTAAACAGGCGACAGATTTAGAGCGCAATGGGGTCAAGGAACTGGTTGAAGCGGCATGGCAAGAAGCCATCCAGCACCATTAAAAGTTAGACCAACATCTATTCTATAAAGTAAAGGAACACAACATCCGTGTTTTGGAGCACAGAATCATGACCTACGATTTCGGCTACGATGTTGTCAATGGCATCGCTACCATAACTTTCAACCGCCCCGATGTGCTAAACGCGCTTACCCTGGACATTTACGCTCAATACCGCGATCTGTTGGAGGCGTTGAGGTATGATGATACCGTAAAGGTCGTGGTATTGACGGGCGAAGGACGTGGTTTCTGTTCCGGTGGGGATGTCCATGAGATTATCGGCGCGTTGCTGAATGCGGATGTAAAAGCACATCTGGACTTTACTCGCATGACCGGGGCAGTGGTGGGCAATATGCGTCTTCTAGATAAGCCCATCATTGCCGCCTTGAACGGAACCACCGCCGGGGCGGGGGCAGTGATTGCACTCGCCTCTGATTTCCGTTTGGCATCCGAGCAGATGAAAATGGCATTTTTGTTTAGCAAAGTGGGACTAACGGGGGCGGATATGGGTGCGGCATATTTATTACCCCGCCTTGTAGGACAGGGACGTGCCACCGAATTGCTGATGTTTGGTGATACGATAGATGCCACAACCGCCGAAAAATACGGATTGGTCAACCGCGTTGTGCCGCCCGAGCAATTATTGCCGTTGGCGTATGAATGGGCAGAACGGTTGGCAAACGGACCCTCATTGGCAATCAGCATGACCAAACGGATGATTAACAACGAATGGAACATGGATTTGCTCTCCGCATTGGAAGCAGAGGCACAGGCACAGGCGTTGCTGATGATGGGGCAAGATCATCGTACCTTCTATGAGGCGTTTACGCATAAAGCGAAACCCGTATGGAAAGGACGCTGACGAGATATGGAGCCAATACTTATGACATTCTACAAAAAACTCATTGAAACACGGTTAGGGGCAAAGAAAAAACTAGAGTTTGCTCCGCATATGAAAGAGGAGTTTCAGCAGTTCACGAAGGTTGCCCGTGAAATTCATGCGACGACCGGGGTGAATCTATTCCCCTTTCTTGATGATATCGAAGTTCCCGTTCAAGACGAGCCAGTTGACTCTAAACTCAGTATCCACGTACTGGAATAATAAGCCACGTATGACTAAAACACTCATTAACCCACCCTCTTTGCCGACTCCACGTGGTTTCAATCATGGAATTTTGACCGAGGGGGGACAGCTTTTATTTTTAGCAGGGCAGGATGCGGGAGATGGCAACGGGCAGATTGTGGCAGTAGGAGATATGGTGGGACAGGCGGAGCAGGTATTGAGCAATTTGCAAGCAGTGGTAGTGGCAGGGGGGGGACAAATGACCAATATTGTAAAATTGAACCTCTATGTCACCGATAAAGCCTTGTATAAAAACCACCTCAAGGAAATGGGCGACCTGTTCCGCCGCTATTTCGGACGCTATTACCCCACAATGGCACTCTTTGAAGTGAAAAGCCTTTTTCAGGATGATGCCCTCATCGAAATGGAAGGCATGGCAGTAATTGATTGACCACAAAGACACAAAGAACACAAAGAACGACAGGAAAACTTCTTTATATCCTTTGTGTTCTTTGTGTCTTTGTGGTGAAAAGAGAAACGATGGAGTTTGAGCTGACAGAAGCGCAAAAGGAGATTCAGGCGAAGGCACACCACTTTGCCGAAACAGAGGTTGCACCACTTGCCCGTGAAGCAGACGAAACAGGGGTATTTCCACTTCATCTGGTCAAGCGCATGGGCGACCTCGGTTTTTTGGCGGGGGCGATAGCAATGGATTACCTTTCGTTCGCACTCGTCTATGAAGAATTAGGGCGTGCTGATTCTTCCATTCGCGGCTTTCTGGCGGTTCATGCCGGGTTGGTTTCGATGTGTATCCATGATTGGGGAACGGAGGCGCAAAAAGCCGCCTATCTGCCCATACTGGCAACTGGGGAATGGATAGGGTGTTACTGTTTGACAGAACCGAACGCAGGGTCGGATGCGGCAAGTATGGAAACCACCGCCCGCGAAGAAGCGGATAGCTTCGTTTTAAATGGTGAAAAAATTTGGATTACAAACGGGAACATCGCCAACATTGCCATCGTCTTCGCCAGCGTAGACCGTTCTCTACGGCACAAAGGGATTTGCGCCTTTTTGGTAGAAACTGACACCCCCGGATTTCACCGGGAAAAGATGAACGGGCAGGAATTAGGACATCGTGCCAGCGACCATGCCCATATTCGTTTTGAGGAATGCCGTATTCCCCGCAGTGCTTTGTTGGGTGAGGTAGGGCAGGGCTTTAAAGTAGCGATGTCGGCATTGGATCATGGTCGGTTAGGGGTCGCGGCGGGGGCGGTGGGTGTAGCACAAGCCTGTCTGGATGCTTCTATCGCCTTTGCGCAGGAGCGACGGCAATTCGGTAAACGGATCGGGGATTTTCAGATGATTCAGGCGACGCTTTCAGATATGGCGGCAGATGTGGAGGCGGCGCGGCTGTTGGTGTTGCGGGCGGCGTGGTTAAAACAACAGGGGCGACCCACCACCCGCGAAACGAGCATGGCAAAACTATTTGCCACCGAAATCGCTGTGAAAGCAGCAAATGAGGCAGTGCTACTGCATGGGGGTCGGGGCTACTCCAATCAATACCCCGTCGAACGGTATTATCGTGACATCAAAGGGCTACAAATTTACGAGGGGACGAGTCACATTCAACGAATCGTAATTGCGCGTGAATTGGTGGGGAAGGAATAGCCCATGACCACCAATCGAGCCGACCTTCTCAATCAACTCACCCGGCAGGCACAACGGTGGGCAGTGTGCAAGGGATTTGATGCCGCGCAAACCCACGATTTGCGCCATCAATTAATTCTGGCAAATCACGACCACTACCGCGCCACCATTCCCGCCTACCAGAAATTATGTGACGAAGAAGGTATTAGCACATTGTCCGAGATTGCCCCGATTACGGCACAGTTGATGAGTACGGACGATTTGTTTAAGAGCTATAACGCCCGCTGGCTGGATGATGCCAATTACGCCAAGATGAGCGAGTGGTTGGGGCAGATTTCGTCGCAACGGGCGGCGGTGGATGTGAGCAATGTGACCTCGGTGGATGAATGGGTAACACGATTGGCGGAGACAGGATTGCGACTCGTCTACAGCAGTGGCACCTCCGGCAAATTCTCCTTCATTCCCCGCTCTATGGAACAACTGGCGCAACAAAAAGCGGCGGCGGTGGCATATCTTGCGCCTTTGCTTTATCGCAAAATCGGGGGCAACTGGCAAAATGCCCTGTTATCATTGGCGGCGCAATATCTCACGCTCAACGATGTGGCACGATGGGCAACGGTAGGAAATACCAAAGGCTATGACGCGCTCTTTTTGGATTTCCGCAACGGGCGCACCGGAATGCAGTTGGTGGGGCAAGAACTGGCAGGCATGTTTCGGGAAGCCTATTACCTATACGAAGCCGAACTGAACGCCACCACCCTACGCGCTGTCGCACGGGGCGTACACACCGAGGTAGAACAGGCGTTGGTAGATGCCCTGCGTAATGAAACGGTTACAAACCATGACCGCAATATGGCACGTATTGTGGTAAATATGGAACAGGCAACCACCGCAGGACAAAAATTCTTTATTTTCAGCACTCCCTTCCAGTTAAAATCGCTGGGTGAATACCTCAAAGCCGTTGGAAAATCACTGGCATTGCGCCCCGGCAGTTTGCTCTTCTTTGGCGGTGGGTGGAAAGCCTTTAGCGGAGAACAAATCAGCCGCGAGGCACTGGTACAACTCATCAGCGAAACATTGGGATTAGCCCCCGCACAAATCGTTGAAGGCTATTCGATGGTGGAATTGAATATAATGAATGTGCGTTGTGATGAGGGGCGTTTTCACATTCCGCCTCTGATTGAACCCCTTTTGTTTGATGAAGAATTATTGCCGATGGAAATAGAAGAAGGGCGCGGCATTTTTGGGTTTCTGGACCCGCTTGCTACTGCTTACCCCGGCTTTCTGATTACAGGCGATATGGTTCGGATGGTGAACGGGCAATGCGCCTGTGGGTTGGAGGGTCCGGCAATCACCGAGATCGGACGCGCCGTCAACCGTGATGTGAAGGGCTGTGCGGGGGTCATGGCGGCAGTTCGGGCATAGAGAGAAAGGGGAAATGAGAAACGAGAAAAAGCAACAATAGTAAGCCGTACTTCTCGTTTCTCATTTCCCCTTTTTGGAAGATAGTTATGGACGGGCTATTGCAGATTCACGACGACATCGTGCGCGTTCCATTTTTGGTGAAAGGAAAGGTGGTGTTACCGCCGGAACTGCCAAAGGCGGAGATCGTGTCGGCTTTTGCGAACGCTGGTGACGATGATATGTACCGTCATCTGGGGCAGGCACAGGTGGTACGGGAACGAATCATTGACCGCACTACCATGCGCCCCACCGACGAATGGCTTTATATCGTGATGCCGTCCGTGCGGGCAGTGCAATTGTTGGAAACAGATGTAGGCGCATTAGCAGAGGGAGTCTATGCCCTGACAGTAGATGATATTTGCGGGTTTTTAGAGCAACTCCGTACTACACTCATTACCTACGCCGAATTGATTGCACAGGTTAAGGAAATTATCCGCCGTACCAGCCCCTTTGCCGACCCCTTTTTGGATTGGATTTTTGCGACACTACAAACGGGATTGGATAGCAACGCGGCGCGGCAGATGATTGACCGCGAATTGTCGTTGTGGGGCAAACCGGGGCGCGACTTTTTGGAAGGGTGGGTTGAACTGGACGCACACCCTCTCCCTGATATTGGCTGGCTCATTGCCCAAAATGCAACATGGCGAGAACATACCCTTCATGCCCCTGCCCCGATAGCAGTTCGCGCCATGCCGACCCGCCAATTGCACATCACGGCGGGCAATTCCCCGAATATCCCTTTTGTTTCTGCCCTCCGCCTTCTGCTCACTAAATCCGTCGGGGTGATTAAACTGCCCATGAACGTGACCATCGCAGGCGGGCTATTTTCCCTGCTGATGGCAACTGCCACGCCCAACCACCCATTGGTGCGCCATTTGTCGGTGGTCTATTGGAAGGGGGGCGATGCCGAGGTTGAGGACATTCTCTTTCAACCAAATTCCTTTGACCGTATTGTGGTGTGGGGTGCGCCGGGGTCTGTAAGTGCCGTGCAATCACGGGCATTGTTCACCAAAACCGTGACCTTTAATCCGAGGTATGGGGTGAGTATTATCGGAAAGCGGGAAGCGGAACGCAGAATGCAGGACGCAGAAAGCGGAAACGGCAGTTTAACCACAGAGAACACAGAGAACGACGAAATAGGTAGGGGCGGGTCACATCTCACCAGGGAATCCGGCATAGAACCTGTGACCCGCCCGCCGTTGGGAAGTCATATTTATTCGGATACTGAATTGCATCAAATTGCGGTGAAGGCAGGGTTGGATGTGATGATTTACGGGCAAAACGCCTGTAATGCTTCTTTTGTACAATATGTCGAAGGGGATATAGCAGATGCATCCCTCTACGGTGAGATGCTGGCGGAGGTGCTGGCAGAATGGGATCGAATTGCACCGCCCTATGTGCCGCCATCGGTGCGAGGGCAGATTCGGCGATTGCGGCGCAGCAAACATAGCGGGGCGGAATGGTTCATCAATACGGTGGATGGGGAGTACACCAGTGCGGTGGTCGTCGTCGAGGGAGAATTTGAATTATTAGACCATCCCTTAAATCGTCTCGTGGTGGTGCGCCCGGTTGCAACCATCGGGGAGGTCATGGCGTATTTACATGCAGGGGTTTCCACCATTGGAGTCTATCCCGAAACGGCGCGGCTGGCGTGGCGGGACCGATTAGCGGCAACGGGTGTCACCAATATCCTGCCCCTCGGACAATGCGAACGGTTGGTGGTAGGAATGCCCCACGATGGCATGGTGGTTTTGAATCAGTTGGTTGAGTGGAAACAGAGTTAATCGAATGAAACCTTATCTACAATGTCCGGTCTGCAAACCAAAAATCATGGCATGGGTCGAATTGGAAGCGGGACTACGTGCTCAACAATGTCCAACCTGTGGTGGAGTGTGGTTGGAAGCCAATGATTACTGGCGATGGGTTCAGCATCAACCACCCCGCGCAACGGTCAGAACACCATACCAACATGGGTTTGGTACCACCGACATTGAACACCCCAAGATCTGCCCCGAAGATGGGCATTTAATGACCCGCTATCGTGTGGCGCATGGCGTAGATTCAACCCTTGATCGCTGTGCCACCTGTCATGGCGTATGGTTTGACCCCCACGAATGGGAGGTCATTTGTGAACATCATCTCCATCACGACATTCACACCATTTTTACCGACGTGTGGCAACGCACCATCCGTGCTGACGCACAACGGGAGCAACTGGAACGGCTCTATATCGAAAAGTTGGGTGAGGCAGATTTTGCAGAGATTCAACGGATCAGGACGTGGCTACATCAACATCCTCACCACGGGATGTTAATGGCATTTTTGATGAACCCCGATCCATACCGCCTGCAAGAAATTCAGGTTACACTGATAGAGACGTAAACCTGCGTGATTAAGGGTAAATTCGCTGTTTCGACCACCCACTTTGCCCTCATTTTATTTGAATTCATCTCTCTATTCCTCCAAATTCCTCTTGCCATTCCGCCCTGGCTGTGCCATGATGTGCTTCATCCAGGATAAACCATTTCATCCCTGATCGAACCAACCATAGCGATACTTCCAACCAGATAAAGGAGGCAATGATGCACCTTTCCACCATGCCGTTGTATTACAATGCGGTAGATATTTTGGAGCATAACCTGCCTACACGGGCAAACAAAGTGGCGTTGTACAGCGATGAACGGAACCTGACCTTTCAGCAGGTGAGTGATGAAGTTAATCAATTAGGCAACGCATTGTTGGGGTTGGGGGTGCGCTTTGGTGAAGCGGTGGGAGTACTGGCATTTGATGGTCCCGCATGGGCAATCACCTATTTTGCCACTATCAAAATCGGGGCAATTTCCATCGGGCTAAATACGCTACTGAAGCCGCATGAATACGAATATATGCTCAAGGATGCACGGGCACGAACCTTGATTGTCAGCGAACCCCTTCTGGCTTCGATTCTGCCGATTCGGGAGAACCTCCCCCATCTGCAAGATATTATCGTGCTTGGGGAAAATGTGCCGGAAGGGTGTATTGGCTACAAAGAACTGATTGCGGGGCAAAGCACAGAATTAGCGACGGTAGAAACCCATCGGGATGATTTTTGTTGTCTGAATTATTCCAGTGGTACCACCGGAACGCCCAAAGGGATTCTCCATGCCCATAAAGATTTGCCTCTGACCGCACAGATGTGGGCAGTGGAAACATTAGGTCTGCGCGAAGATGACCGCACCTTTGCCACTGCCAAATTATTCTTCACCTTTGGCACAGGCGGCAATCTGGTCTTTCCCTGGTACGTAGGGGCAAGTTGCGTCTTGTTCGCGGGTGCGCCCCGTGTAGCGGCACATGTCTTGGGGCAGGTGCAAAAACACCAACCC
>CBKYSX010000129.1:0-8595 GCA_966690745.1 uncultured Ardenticatenales bacterium | reverse complement strand
CGCCGAGGTCGTGCTCGGCGACATGCGGGACGCATGCGGCCTGGCCGGCGGCGTAGGCGGCGAACCGGGGTGCACCTCGAAGTGGTCGGGCGGCTCCCATCGCATGACCGCCGGCAGCGCGGCTCTCCATCATCTTGATCTCGCCGCGTACCCATGCCCGTGCCTGCTCAATCGCTTGGCGGGGGCGCGGATCTACGGGTTGCACCGCCTCAAAGAGGGGCAGAACATGTTCTGCACACATTGCCGCCCACAAAGCGAGTAGTTTATGGTCGGAATCCGTGAGCGTTCCCCCGCGCCGGATGGTGATAAAGCGGGGGTCGCGCTCTTTGGGAAGAATCATGGTTGCACCCGTTCTATTGCGTCTATACCATTCATAGCGTCCAACAGGTACAGTAGAACGCCGCTCATTTAGACCTTCACAGATGTCACTGCATCGGCGTAGTGGCGCATATATTGTCCTGTGATGGAGTGGTCGGCTTCGACCAGCTCCGCAACCGTGCCTTCAAAGACAATCTGCCCCCCTTCATGCCCCGCCCCCGGACCGAGGTCAATCACCCAATCGGTGCGGGCAATCACCTCAAGATTATGCTCAATCACCAATACCGTACTGCCATTTTCGACCAGCCGATCCAATAAGCGGATCAGGTTGGCGACATCGTGCATATGCAATCCGGTGGTGGGTTCATCCAGAATATAAATCTGTGCAGTATTGCCCAGTTCATTAGCAAGCTTCAACCGTTGCTTTTCCCCACCCGATAGGGTATTTAAGGGTTGCGCCAATGTCAGATACCCCAACCCCACATCTTCCAGAGCCGTCAGAATTTTTTGCAAGGGAGGCTCGGTAAAAAATTCGTTGGCTTCTACCACCGACATCTGCAACACATCGCTGATGGATTTGCCCCGCAATTGGTATGCCAGAACCTCATCGGTGAAACGTTTGCCATCGCAGGATTCACACACCGTTACCACCGGATCCATAAAAGCAAGATCGGTGTAAATGACCCCCAGCCCCTGACATTCAGGGCAGGCTCCTTTGGAATTGGCACTAAACAATGAAGGCGACACCTTATTGACGGTGGCAAACCGCTTGCGAATGATGTCCAACATCCCCGAATAGGTTGCCAGATTGGAGCGGCGCGACCCCCGCGCCAAACTCTGGTCAATCACGACCACCCCTTTATGTTGTCGGGGTAACACTTTTTGAATCAGAGTGCTTTTCCCCGACCCGGCAACCCCTGTTACTCCGATTAAAACCCCTTGTGGCAGATTCACGGAAACATTTTGCAGATTATGGAGGGTGGCATTGCGAATAGGTATCGTGCCTGTCGGAGTGCGTGGGTGGGTTTTAATCGGTTGGTGCTGATTCATGTGGTTGCCGGTCAGCGTTCCCGATTGAAGCAATTCGGGGAAAGAACCTTGAAAAACAACTTCCCCGCCATCGCGCCCCGCCCCCGGACCCATATCCACAATATGGTCAGCAATCGTAATGACCTGCGGCTTATGTTCCACCACCAGAACGGTATTGCCTTTGTCGCGCAAATCCCGCAAGAGGGTATTGAGTTGATGAATGTCGTGGGGATGCAAGCCCACACTCGGTTCATCAAAAACATAAATCATCTCGGTCAGGCTTGAACCCAGATACCGCACCATCTTCACCCGTTGTGATTCTCCGCCGGAGAGCGTCGAAGTTTCGCGGTTCAACATCAGATAGCCCAACCCGATTTGGACCAGATGCCCTAACTTCAAGGCAAGGGCTTCAATGATGGGTCCATGACTGCGCGACTCTAACCCTTGAATGAACTTCACCAATTCGCTAACTTCCATTGCAGTACAATCGGCAATGGTTTTGCCTTGAATGGTTACACCCAATGCCGCTTCGTTTAAGCGGGTACCACCGCACCGTTCACAGATGGCGCGGGTCGCAATCGCTTCTACAGCAGGGCGCATATGAGCTTGAAGTTGATCCACATCTTTAGACAAATAGCTCTTTTTCATCTTGGGAACCAACCCCTCATAGGTGCTGTTCATGGTTTTACCACCCACCTGTATCGGGATTTTTAAATCTGTTGCATAGAGCAGTTTGTCCCATTCCTCTTCGTTGTAATCATGAAGTTTTTTATCGGGGTCAAAGAAACCGGAATTCACATATTGGCTCCAATACCACGAGTCCACCGCAAAGGTCGGGAATTGAATCGCACCCTCATTTAAGGACTTGTCTTTATCCAATAATTTATCCAGATCAAGCGACGACACATTCCCCAGCCCTTCACAATCAGGGCACATCCCCTGCGGGGCGTTAAAGGAGAAGGCAATCTGACTGCCCAACATCGGGCTTCCCATCCGTGAATAGAGAATCCGAAGCAGAGTATAGGAGTCTGTAAAGGTTCCTACCGTGGAACGCGAATTCCCGCCGATGCGGGTTTGGTCTACGATAATCGCGGCGGATAGGTTGTGGAGTGAATCCGCATCCGGTTGCCCGATACGGGGCAAAAAGTTCTGGATAAACGCCGAAAAGGTATCGTTTAATAACCGTTGCGATTCGGCGGCAATCGTGCCAAACACCAATGAAGATTTCCCCGACCCCGACACCCCGGTAAAAACGGTGATTTTCCGCTTGGGAATGTCCAAAGAGATATTTTTGAGATTGTTTTCGCGTGCACCCCGCACTTCAATATAACCGTACAACTCCGTCAGTCCATCGGTGGTGCTGTGTGCCTTACCGGTTCCGTTCATCAATGAGTGCTCCTTTCACCTATTTTTACGCCTCTTGAATACTCCACTATACCAGATTCACACGACAGATTTGGTAGCTTACAACTTCCGTTTTCGCCCATCACGCAAGAATCTCAATCGTAAAACCGCCCGGTGCGACCACATAAAATGTCCAGGCATGGGATCGTTGGGGCGGCTCGACATCAAAGCCATCTGCCTTCAATCTTTCATAGAGAGCCGTCACCGCTTCCTCGTTCTCCTGCCCGAAGCCGATATGGAAGGTGTCCGGGTATTGAACGGGATTGTTGCGCTTCCCCCTCATCAGGGTGAGCACCAACCCATGCTCATCGTGCATCGCCCGAAAGGTGTTATTCCCACCGTACCTTTGCATTCCGAAATAGGTCGCCAGAAATGTTTCTGCCACCTGCACATCTGTTACCGTTAGATTGATATGATTGAGCTTCACAATACCCTCCTTCTGACAAATTTGGGGTTCAACCTTGTTGGTAAATCGCCCGAAGTTTTATTTTAACGGGGTAGGGGGAGAGGTGGAGGGTTTTTAGGAAACAGTAAGCGATTTGCCCATCAAGATACAGGACAACAAAGAGAAAAAATCAGCGTATCAGGGGCGTGATTCTTTAGAAATGCCCAAAGTACAGGCTTTGTCCTTACTCGCCAGAGGAAATACCCTTTTATAAACCCTACACTAGTGCGCCAGCCTCAACTCAATCAAGCCCGGGTTCAAGGAATACCATCACGCTGACGCGACAAAATCAAATAGACCCCTTATAATCGCCTTTCAACATCTATCAAATCGCACTCATCACGCCGCTCATTCCTATGAACCTGAATCATGTCCACCCTGATTGCCGCGACTTTGTTTATACTATTGAGGAGTTACTGCTCCGCCGCCAGCAAGAATCGGCGCAGGATAGGTTAACTCCTTCATGGGACTATGATGAATGGGGTCCGCGCACCTGGAATCGCACCGAAATGGAGGATATTGTATACAGCAGTTATAAGCAGATGCGGCGCGGCAGAATCACGCGCCCACCCCGTCGTGAGATTGTGATGCATATTGCGGACTACCTCAATTGTACTCTGGAAGAGCGCAATCGCCTGTTGATTTCAGCCGAAATCGCCCCGGTAGATCCCTACTTGACCAGCGAGGCACTGGAAGCCTGTTTGCACCCCACGATTGCCATTGCCGCCACGATGGAACTACCCGCAATGGTTATTAACCGTGATTGGCATATCCACTTTTTGAATGACCCTATTTTGGCAATGTATGACGTTACATTGGAACAATTGCAAGCGATTCCCGCCGACAAACAAAATGCCCTACGCCTACTTTTTGACCCCCACCTTCCGCTCTATCCCAATCTGATTGGCAACACCGCTTCATGGACCCGGATGGTACGGCAAACCATCTATGGATTTAAAAGTGCCAACCGCCTCTCTCAATTTGAGCCGTGGTATCAAGAACTGATTCAACAATGGATGCAACTGCCGATGTTCGAACCGCACTGGTCGAACGTTCGCACGGATATTCCCTTTGAACAGGATTTCAGTGCAATCAACTCATCCTCCGTAATTGCAGTAGATACGGCCGTACCCGGAATTCATCCCCATTCACCCCGTATTTGGATGCGCCCCCTAGTCATCTCTCCCGGCTATTTCCAATTCGATTTCCCGAAAATTATTGCGTTTATGCCTGCTAATGATGAAGCCCGCCTTGTTCTTTCCGAGGCAGGTATATTCCACGGGGGCTGAACCTTTATAAGACTATAAAGATGTTGCTATCCATATAGTGGGTATTGAAGGTTGCGCTATTTTGAGAAGACACTCCTTTGTATAGGGATTAAGACTTAAATGGCGTAACCGGTCCGCCCCCGACCTAAAGGACGGGGAACCACGAAATACAGGAACCTGCGAAATGAGGAAACTTAGCAGGGGATCTACGTATTCAATAGCCCTGCCCTTCTAGGGCAGGAAACATGGCATGTCACAGCAGTATTTTCTTAACTTAATATTTACCACTTTCATCCCCGACTATTAGCCGACACCTCCTCTACCCATCTTCATTCTTATTTCGTCTTCAACTGAATTATCGGAAGCGACATACCCAAGAGTGCAATGTGCCGGTGCATCGTTGCACTCTATTTAAGTGTGAAACTTCATGGCAGATAGGCTGTCATTGAAAAGGACAAAATGTCCTTTGAAGGGGTCGTATACTGAGGACAAGTCTGATGAAGACAATACGGTAGAAACACTGATGGTAAACCGATAGCACTACAGAAGGAGACCACACCTCATGGCGACCAAAACCGTTGTATTTGTTCACGGATTGTTTGTTAATCACGAAAGCTGGGCACCCTGGGTCAAATATTTTGAGGACAAAGGGTCCAAAGCCATTGCCCTCTCTTATCCGGAGCGGGATAAAAGTGTTGCCGAGTTGAAGAAGGCACATCCCGACCCGAAAGTGGGCGAACTGGGGTTGGATACAGTTCTCGCCCATTTGGAAAGTGCGATTAAAGTGTTGGATGAAAAACCCATTATCATCGGGCACTCGTTCGGGGGGTTGCTCACGCAATTATTAATCCAACGCGGGTTGGGCGTGGCGGGTGTAGCAATTGGCTCGGTACCGCCGCAAGGGTTGCTTTCATTCGAGTGGTCGTTCCTGAAATCCACCTTTCCCCTGTTAAATCCGCTGAACTCTGCATCCAAACCTTATCTGATGCCTTTCTCCCATTTCCAATATACCTTTGTCAATGGGATGCCGCTCGACAAACAACAAAAGGCGTATGAGGAAGCTGTCGTGCCGGAGTCTATTCGATTGGGACGGGATGGCTTGGGAAGCAAAGCGAAAATTGATTATTCCAAACCCCACGCGCCTCTCCTGTTCATCGGTGGCGAAAACGACCACATCATGCCCGCCTCCCTGAACAAATCAAACGCAGAAAAATACCAAAAAGCCTCTACCTCCCTAACAGAATACAAAGAATTTCCAAAACGGAATCATTACGGGCTTGCCGCCGAAGGGTGGGAAGAAATGGCGGATTATGCCTACACATGGATAAAGAAACAGGGTGTATAATTTTCAAGATGGTAAACAAGAAGGAGGTACAGTACTGTACCTCCTTTTTATTTACTTACTGCCATATCGCTCCAAAAATTGTTTTTCTTGTTCCTCACTCCCAATCAAAGTCATTTTGGCATTAGCAGGCAAAGGAATGGCAGGGTCAGGGTTTACCATGATTCCCTTTTCCGTTTGAAGCGCGACCACCGAACAGCCTATTTCTTCCCGAATTTGCGTATCGCGTAATGGTTTACCCGTCAATGAGGGCGGAACCCGTACCTTAAATAATTCCAACCCTTCCGTAATCATCAAAATATCACTGCGGTTCAGCAAATTAAGAATCCGATGCGCCCCCATTGAAGCATAGGACATCACAAAATCCGCCCCGGCACGATGCAAGGTTGCGACATTGCGTTCTAAGGTCGAACGGCTAATCACTTGAATTTCAGGGCGCAACTTGCGACAATATATCGTCAAATAAATATTCACGTCATCATCATGGGTAGTAATTACCACCGCCGAGGTTTCAGTAATGCCCGCCTTTTCTAAAACTTCTATATCGGCGGCATCCCCGAGTACATATTTATCAGAATTGCGAACCCGTTCAGGAACCTTCTCGACAATCCGGTAATCCCAGCCCCGCTCTGCCAGTGCATGACCCACCGCCCGCCCGACACGCCCGCCGCCAATGATTAAGATTGGAGCGTGAATATGACATTCGTTGGCATACAACGCATTAAATTGGTGGATTTGCGCGGCTGTACCCCCCAACACCAACACCGTACGGGGGGTAATAAGCGTGTCCGGACGGGCAATTTCAAATTTGCCACGCCGCCACACCCCTAACACACTAATCCCTGCCTTCTCGCGTAAAGCACTTTCACGAAGCGTCTGTCCTATCAAAGAGGTGCCGCTAACGGTAGATTCTGCAATCATCAACTGGTCAAAATTACCAATCACATGGGCAAGCGTCTGTCCGCCCCCTACCCGCCGCGCTAAGGCTTGTCCCAACATCTCCCCTAATTGGAATACGTGATTACTACCCGCCAGTTCTAAAATATCCACAGAAGCGGGAGAATTAGCAGTTGCCAGCACAGGAACCGTTTCGGCAATTTCCCGCACGGTAGAAACCACATTCGCATTAACCATATCATTCGCAGTGGTAGCCACCAACGCCGCCTGTTGAACCCGACAACGTTCATAGGTCACAGGGTTGTCCAAATCCCCCAGTACCACTTGATAGCCCTGGTCATGTAGGGATAATGCCTCTTCCAAATGCGGGATCAACAGGACATAGGCGTAATTATATTGGGTCAGTTTTTCGATTAATTCATCTGTAACCGCATCCAATTTGGTCAGAATAATATGGTCGCGTGTATTTTCGGGTAGGTAGTTGGGGGCGCGGGCGGCTTCTTGCGCCTTAACCCATGGGGTATAGAAAAATTCGATAAAGGTAAAAGGAAATAGAATCAATAAAAAGACGACCCCGCTCATCAAAACGATGCTGGAAAAAATCCGCCCTAAATCTGATTGAAACGTAATATCACCAAAACCAAGAGTGGACATCACTGTTAATGTCCAATACAGTCCCGTAATCCAGCTATGTTCGGTCTGCCCTTCCCAAATCATAATAAAATGAAATAAGATACTGTAAACCACCACCAGCCCGGAAACCAACAACAGAAAGCGCAACAGGTTCAATACTTTAATGCGACTTGAACCATGGCGCATGAAAAAATAAAGTTGGGTGGGGAGTGATTTCATAGCGGGAAGTTTCCGAAAGAATCGTCATCAAAAGTGCGGCGATTCTAACGCCGCACCACACCAATAAGTATAAATTGTACGAAAAAGCAAAGGGAGTGCGAAATCAGCCTTAATGTTTGCTTAAATCACGCTCACAGCGTTGTCTTTTTTATTGGAGATAGTCAGGTAGGACTGAATGATATCTGCCGCCTGCCGATACCCTCCGGTATCATGCAGGGTCGTTTGGAGGTTCTGTGCCGCAGTACAATATGATGGATTCGCCAATACTTGCTCCAAAGCAATGCGAAGATGGTCAGCGGTAATATGGTGTTTCTGCAATTGTTCATCCAGCACTACTGCCGCACCCTGCTTTGCCACAATCCTACTATTGAATAATTGTTCAACCTGATGGGGAATCATCACCATTGGCACACCATAATACAATGATTCATGGATACTGTTCATGCCGCCATGCGTGATAAAAACATCGGTATGTTGAAGTACCGCTAGTTGAGGAACAGAAGAACGTACGATAAAGTTGGTCGGAATTGAACCTAATGAGACAATATTGGTTCGTTGCCCCACAGAAACAATAAATTGAGCAGGGAAGTTCGCAAAAGTCCGAAAACAATCTTGATAAAATGTAATCGGTGCATCATGAACCGTACCGAGAGAGAGATAGACAACCACTTCCCCTTTCGGCAGGTCAAAGGGGAAAGGTAAATGAGTGCTTTCGGGGTGAAGGGACGGTCCCACGAAGTGGTAGGAATCATCAATAATCCGATTGGGTGGATGTAGTTCCCGCGTTGTAAAAACGATATTCATCTTGTCCCGCATAGGAAAAAGCGGGGTATTTCGGGGAAATGCCGCGCCAAAGCGACGGGCAAGCCGCCGCCGTTGCGTCAACAACCCCGGCACTTTGGGTAAATGTTGCACAAGCATCTTGAAGATTTCGCGTAAAGTCATATCCGCCGTTGCTATATCAAAAATAAAATGAGTGATAGACCCCGCCGCCCGTATCCCTAACCTGTTGGCGGCAATCTTCCCCCATATCGCTAATG
>CBKYSX010000128.1:0-8605 GCA_966690745.1 uncultured Ardenticatenales bacterium | reverse complement strand
ATACTGTTGTTAAGACGCACGATAACTTCATCTACCACACCATCAATTCCAAAGTTTTTAACTTGATAGAATATGCTATTCTCATCCATAAACTCGGTTATTTCAGATACAACTGAAGTAGATAATGGATAATATCCTTGAATATGAATAGTGGAAGGTAATTGGAAGGGGGAATAATAATTGAAGGTAATAAGCGTTAAAAGGTCGCTCAAGAAAAAGAACTGGAGGGATTCATACTTCCAAACCCCAGAAGACTCCCGTTCTTCTTGGTATAGCCAATCTAGTGGTTCACCTAGCAGGGTACGTACTTCGTGACGACAACTGCCAATTCCTATCTCACCGATTCTTGCCTCACGCAATATGGTAGCGAAGCTTGTCGTAATCAAGTAAACACCTTTTCCGGTTTCCAGCCCCGTCCCTCACGCCATTCAACAATGGCGATGAGTTGCCCCCGTTCATCCAGCGCACGGGCAATGCCCGCCCCTTCTGTTGCGGGCAGGGATTTTCCCTGCTGTAATGCCAGAATGTCCGGCGCGGTGACGGACAGAATTGGCAGTGCTTCCAACCCCGTTCCGACAGGGAGCAACCATTCGTGAATCATGGTTGGGGTTGCGGCACGAACTGCCTCTAACGATTGCGTCTGACCTTCCGTAAAACTCCCGCTTGACGTGCGGCGCAGGGCAGTTAGATGTCCCCCAACGCCCAACGCTTTGCCTATATCGTAGGCGATGGAACGGATATAGGTTCCTTTGGAGCAATGCACTTCAACCGTCAGGTCGGGCGGCGACCATTCTACCACATCCAGTGCATAAATAGTGACATTCCGCGCCGCCACCTCCACCGCTTCGCCCCGCCGTGCTTTGGCATACAACGGCTCACCATCCTGCTTAATCGCCGAGAAAATGGGCGGCACTTGCGGAATCGTACCGCGTTGCGAGGCTACTGCTTTTTCAATATCTGCGAAAGGGGGCAAATCACCCTGATGGGTATAGGTCACCTCCCCTTCGGCATCATAAGTGGTAGTGTTCTGCCCCAATCGTATCGTGGCGGTATACCGTTTGTCGTGGGCGGTCAGGTATTCGAGGGTGCGTGTGGCTTGCCCGATAGCCACCACCAATACCCCCGTTGCCATCGGGTCCAGCGTTCCCGCATGACCCACCTTGCCCGTCTTCGCGGCGCGGCGCACCACCGCGACCACATCATGCGAGGTCGCGCCCTGCGGTTTATCTATGACTAAAATTCCGTCCATGATCCTTGATTCGCCCATGCTCCATCGTGAAGGCGGGCGGGTGTGCGCTCTGTAAGGGTAGATACGCCATTCCGACCACCCGCCCCTACCTCACGGACATGGTGGGGCGAGGCATTCAGCAATAGATAATCACGTCACTTCCGCGCCACGACCACATCCCGCACCTTAATCACCCGGTCTACCTGATGCGCCATGCGGTCATACGCACCCCCGACAACAGGTGACCAGCCCCCCTTCGCTACCAATTCCAACATCTGTTCCCGTTTCAGCGTGGTGGCGTTCCATGCCAACGCCAGCACCGACCCCGGTGCGGCAACGTTATGCCATACGGGTAACGCATCGCTCAAAATGGCGGGAAGCGGATAGCGGGCGTTGTGTTGTATCGAATAGGGCAAATCGCCTACCACCAGATCAGGGCGGGGCGTACCGGGCAAATCGGATAAGAGGGACGAGGTATCGCGGGTTTCGCCCTGTGCAATCGTAATGCTCTGTTCTTGCGGCAAGGCAAAACGGAACCGATGCCCTGCCTTCCGCTTCTCCTGCATCCGGCTGTGTTTAATCCGTTCTTGCTGGAAATAGGTCCGTAAAAAGGTATCGGTTCCTGCCACTGCCTCTTTATCCCGTTCCACCCCCAATACACTAAAGCCGAAACGCAACGCCGTGAACGCCAACGTACCGCCCCCCGCCATCGGGTCAAACAAAATGCGGGGCTGATTGCCATGCGTCCATCGGGCAATATTCACCAGAAAATGGGTCAACAATTCGTTGGTTTTCCCTTTGTATCGCCGCGCCTCCACCAAATCGGGGGTAAACCGCAACGGTTCTTCTACAGATATGGGACGCAAGAGGGGACCATCTGTGTCCCCGATACGGTCAAAATAATCAAACCATTCGCTTAACGTGGCAAAGATGGGAAGGGGTGGTAGAGAGGCATCCACTGTCATTTTGATATAGGGTTGTCCCGCCAATGAAACCGTCGCGGCTTCGGTAAGCATCGCCCCCAACGGACTAACCTCCAATTCGGGTAATGCCAGCGTTTCCGCCATATCCGCATATTGTGTGGCGCGTTGGGGCGCGATTCGGGCGATGAGTGTATGAGGTATAAGAGATGATTCCATATAAATGAAGTAGCAGGTTGTAGCATAGTGCATATTGCATAGTACATAAACGGCAACGACTTTTTAACGGAATCAGCCGTTCGTCGTTCTATGCACTATGCAGTATGCACCATGTCCTATGACCTTACCAACCCTTTCGCCTTCGCTACCACCAGATTCATCGCATCTTGAATCGAAAGTTCAACGGTGGCTCCCGCCGCCTGTCGGTGCCCCCCGCCGCCGAGTTCAAGCGCAATCGCACTGACATCATAGGTTTTGGTGGAGCGCATCGAAAGGCGCACGAGGCGGGGTTCAACCTCCGTAAACAGAATCCCAATCTGAACCCCTTGAATGTCCCTCAGGAAAGCGGAAACACCCCCCGCCGCCCCCTCTTCAGCACCAACCTCCTGACGGTCTGCCACGTAGCTCACCGCCCATGCCACGCCGTCTTCGATTCGTAGATTATGCAGAATCCTACCCCACATCAGCGCATCGGCAGGGGAACGCAAACCCCGCGCATAATACATAATCGTGGAAAGCGAAGCCCCTTCGCGCATTAAATCAGCCACGGTTTCCAACACTTCGGGGGTTGTATGGTCGGTGCTAAAACCGTTGCTGTCGGTGACACACCCCGTAGCCAGACAGGTCGCCGCCTGCGGGGGCAATGTCCACCCTGCCTGCCGGACTAACTCATAAATCATTTGCGCCGTCGCCACATACCGGCTTTCCACCCAATTCAAATCGCCAAACAATGTATTGGTTTTGTGATGGTCAATCGTAATCACTTCTGCGCCGTTTGCCCGCGCCGTAGTGTACTCTGCCCCGTAGCGTGCCTCGTCCGAACCATCCACGCAAACCACTAATGCTTTGCCATCCCACGGACGGGGGCAAATTTCTTCGATTCCGGGTAAGAACAGCACACTTTCGGGGGCAGGGTCAGCAAAAGAGACCGCCGCCGTTTTGCCCTGTGCTTGCAATACCCACCATAAGCCCAGCGCGGAGCCGATAGCATCCCCATCGGGGTTGAGATGGCTAAAAATAAGAATGGAGGATGCTGTGTTGAGGTGCGAGATAATTTCAGAGAGCATGATGAGGGTTTTAGCACTATCCGGGGGAAAATAAAAAGCAGAAAGCGGAACCCAACGCATCCGTGTTCCTCTCCTGAGAGGGGCAGGGTGGTTTTCCGCTTTCTGCTTTGCGATGGTTTATTTCGCTTCCTCTTCTTCCGTTACATCCAATTTCGGCGGGTTGCGCCGCCGTTCTTCGGCGATTTCATCAAAGAGGTCGTAAATCCGTTGGGTTTCTTCCGCCGCCGTATCATAGCGGAAGGTTAGGTCGGGCGTGTAGCGCAGGTCTAAAATCTCTGCCAGAATACTGCGAAGGTATCCTTTGGCACGCATCAACCCGGCTTCCCGTTCTTTGGGCGTGTATTCATCATCCGATGCCGTAAAATACAATGCGGCATGGGAGGCATCTTTATTCACTTGAACCCGTGTCAGATTCAGAGATTGCAGACGGGGGTCTTCCAATTCAGATTGAAAGACAGGGGTCAGAATTTCCAGAATCCGACTGTTCAATTGGTCCTGGCGACGAGTCATTTTGCCTTCTTTTGCTTGTTGATTCGGCGCAATGCGCCGAATCAACAAGCATCATATCGCGTTAGGCGACTCGCTCCTTCACGTAACATTCCACGATGTCGCCTACTTGTAAATCATTATAGCCCTCAAAGGCAATCCCACATTCGAAGCCGGTAGCGACTTCGCGCACATCATCCTGAAAGCGTTTGAGCGTATCAATTTCGCCATCAAAAATGACTTGCTTGTTGCGGTAAATGCGGGCGCGGGCATTGCGGAGAATTTTGCCTTCCAAAACGTAAGAGCCGGCAATGTTGCCTTTCTTACTAATCTTAAAGACAGCACGAACTTCCGCTTTACCGGTAACCTTATCGGCATAGACAGGTTCCAACATCCCTTTCATTGCCAGTTCCATATCTTCCAGCAATTTATAGATGATGGTATAGGTACGAACTTCAACCCCGTCTTGCTCGGCAAGGTCGCGCACAGTACGTTCCGGAGTGACACCGAAACCCAGAATAATGGCTTCGGAGGCGGCGGCGAGCATCACATCATTTTCGGTGATATTGCCTGCCCCGGAACGCAGTACTTTCACAGTCACGTCGTCGCTGTTCAATTGTTTCAGCGATTCGACGATGGGTTCCAACGAGCCGTCTACGTCCACCTTCAGAATCAGGTTCAGCGTTTTCACATCCCCTGCTTGCAGGCGGCTGTAGACATCTTCCAGCGTAATCCGCCCCGGACCGGAACGCACAATCTGGTTGGCGCGGCGTTGTTCGGCAATATTCCGTGCTTCACGGTCATTTACCGTTACTTCCACACGGTCCCCGGCGCGGGGTACTTCGGGCAAGCCCAACACCCGCACGGGCGTACTCGGTGGCGCAACTTTCAACGTTTTGCCCTGCCAATCGAACATCGCCCGCACCCGTCCGGAAATGGTATTCACCAACAGGCTATCCCCGGCGCGGAGCGTTCCGTTTTGTACCAGAATCGTAGCGGTTGCGCCCTTTTTCGGGTCTAATACCGCTTCGACAATCACCCCTTGCGCGGGGCGGTCGGGGTTGGCAACAATGTTATCGGCGTTCAGGTCGGCAACAATCAGGATATAATCCAGCAGTTCATCAATCCCCTCGCCTTTCAGCGCAGAGGTTAGCACTACAGGGGTTTCGCCCCCGTAGGCTTCGGGAATCAAATCCACGTCCGACAATTGCCCGTAGACCCGTTCCACATTGGCATTATCGCGGTCTACTTTGTTGAGCGCGACGATGATGGGTGCGCCTGCCGCCCGGATGTGGTCTAATGCCTCGTAGGTTTGGGGCATCATCCCGTCGTCCGCCGCCACCACCAGAATGGCAATATCTGCGCCCGCCGCGCCCCGCCGCCGCATGGCGGTAAAGGCTTCGTGACCGGGCGTATCAATAAAGGTAATATCCCGATCCTGTTTGCGAACTTGATACGCCCCGATGTGTTGCGTAATCCCGCCCGCTTCGCCTTCTACCACTTTGGTCTGGCGAATGCGGTCTAGCAGGGTGGTCTTTCCGTGGTCAACGTGACCCAGAATTGTGACCACCGGCGGACGGGGTTGTAATTCATCCTGCGGCTCATTGCGATAGAGGGCAAAACGATCAGGACCCTCGGTGGGGACAGGGACGGAGGCAACTTCGACCACAACCGGCTGGGGTTCCGCTATCGTATACCCCAACTCTTCCGATACGAGGGTGGCAGTATCCACATCCAGCGTTTGGTTGATATTTGCCATCACGCCCATTGCCATCAGCTTCTTTATGATGGAAATAGGCGTGGTTTCCAACCGTTCTGCTAAGTCCCGCACGGATAGGGGTTCGGTTAATTCAATACTCTTACTACTATTCATCGGCTCCTCCTGTCTATGTCTGCCTCCATACGCTCATCGTTGTCGGGTGGACTGTAGGGGCGTACCCTTGTGGTCGCCCTGTCGTTTGAATGACCAACGATGGGCGGGCACAAGACCCGCCCCTACAGAATGAATATCCAACCAACGATTTCAGCGCGGAAGCTCAAAACTATGCGTTCATGGGTGCTTCGTCCTCGAACCCTGCGGTTTGCGCCGCATCCCGCAGGCTCTCCAAAATGGCAGGCTCAATGTCAACTTTAAGTGCGTGTTTCAGGGAGCCGCGTTTCATCGCTTTCTCCCAACATTCTACCCGGCGGCAGATATACGCGCCCCGTCCATTGGCTTTGCCTTTGGGGTCTAAGAAGACCGTTCCATCTGTACCGCGAACCACCCGCACCATTTCTCGCTTCGGGCGATTTTCGCGGCACGCCACACAAGTGCGAATGGGGATATGTTTAGGCATCTTAAAAGTGCATATTGCATGTTGCATAAACGACTAACTGTTTCCTGATTCCCCCTCTCCATGATGGAGAGGGGGTAGGGGGTGAGGTTGCCGTTTATGCACTATGCAGTCGTTTTAACGTCGTCCACCTTTACCGCCGCCGCGATTTCCACCGCCGCCGCGATTACCGCCACTACTACCGCCGCGATTGCCGCCGCCACTACTACTACTGCCACCGCGACTGCCGCCACCACCGCCGCGATCATCGCCGCGCCCTTTTTTCTTGCCGCGCCGATCATCTTTTTCCCGTTTGCGTCGTTCCAATGCGTCATCCAGCGATTCCTGTTCCCCGCGTGAATTCAGCGTATAGAAAATGCTGGGGACAGCACCCTTCTTCGGGGTGGTATCTTCAACATCGTCGTCCTCATCATCATCGTCATAATCGTCCATGATGGGCACAACCGGCTGTTGCACGGGCGGCTTGGGCGGGGTCGGGCGTTGCGGTTGACCACCAGGTTGGGGTTGGTCGGTTCGCGCCGCCGGACGTGCCGGTTCGCTTCGGGTGCCGGGTTGCGCCGCAGGGCGCGATGGTGTCCCCGGCAAAGGTTGGTCGGTACGTGCCGCCGGACGTGCCGGGTCGCGCCGTTCGCTGGGCAGACCCGGTTGGGGTTGTGCCGCTGGGCGCGGTTGCGATGTGGGTTGCGGTTGGATCGGCAACGGTTGTTCCGCCGCTTTCTCGGGGCGGGGTTCCGCTTTCGGCTCCACCGGAATCACAGGCTGTTCGGCAGGCGGGGTCGGTTGTGACCGTTTTTCCACCACAGGCGGCAACTTTTCCGCCGGAACGGCGGGAATGCCAAACGCCAATTGGTCGGCAACGCTGATGGCACCCAATTCCTCTTCGGGTTGTTCCGCACCGCCTTCGGCTTCTTCCAACAGAGCGCGGGCGGCAACCAGCCGTGCTTCTTCATCCGCACGCTTGCGCGATTCATCTTCCTTGCGGCGGGCTTCCCGTTCAGCATGGCGTACCCGTTCTTCGCTGGCTTCGCTCGCACTCTTAATATCAATGCGCCATCCGGTCAATTTGGCGGCAAGGCGGGCGTTTTGCCCTTCTTTCCCGATCGCCAGCGACAACTGTTTGTCGGGTACGACCACAATGGCAGTTTTGCCTTCGTCGTTTTCCCCTTCCAACAAGGTTTCAATCACTTTGGCGGGGCTGAGGGCGTTGGAAACATAGAGCGCGTCATCGGGCGACCAGGGCACCACATCAATCTTTTCGCCGTTCAGCTCATTCACAATGCTCTGAATCCGCGTTCCCTTCATCCCGACACACGCCCCCACCGGGTCAATCCCCGGTTGCAGGGCGGCAACGGAAACTTTGGAACGTGCCCCGGCTTCGCGGGCAATCGAGCGGATATCCACCGTGCCATTGGCAATTTCCGGTACTTCCAATTCAAGCAGGCGGCGGAGCATATTGCGATGGGTACGGCTGACGATAATCTGCGGACCACGATTCACTTTTTGCACTTCCGACACATAAACGCGCAATCGTTGCCCGATGCGATATTTGTCGTTGGGCATCTGCTCATTGCGCGGCAGGACCGCTTCGGCTTTGCCCAACGCAACACGCACCGCACCCGATTTGGTATCAATGCTCTGTACCGTGCCCAATACAATTTCGCCTGACCGTCCTGCAAAGTCGTGGTAAAGCCGATCCCGTTCCGCCTCTTTAATCCCTTGCAGAATCATCTGCTTGGCAGTTTGGGCGGCAATGCGGTTGAAATTCTTGGGGGTGCGCTCTTCTTTAACCGTATCCCCGACCTTCGTATCGGAACCATACCGCTTTTGGGCTTCCCCGACCGCCATTTCCAATTGAGGGTCCTCGACCTCATCTACTACTTTCCACTCGGCGTACACCCGTGCCTCCCCCGAATTGCGGTCCATTTCAACCGTCACATTGGGGTCGTAGGAAAATTCACTGCGATAGGCTTTGTGCAAAGCGCGTTCAATCGCCTCGAACACCGTATCTTTGCTTAAATTTTTCTCCATGCACAGGGCATTGAGGGCGAGAATAAACTCAGAAGTCGCCATGGTGGGCTATGCCTCCATCTCTTTCGTCGTATGCGGAAACGGATGAATCCCCCATCCGTCTCTTTGTAAACGAATAGAGAGGAGAGTGGAGAGCAGAGAGCCTTGTTGTCCGTCGCTCTCTCCCCTCCTCTCTCCGCTCTTTCCCCAACAAGCAGAAAAGTGGGGGGGACCCCACTTCTCGTGCGAGAGTGCTATTGAATGAAAAGATTATATCCAAAAGGTGGCGTGACGCAAAGTTTTAGCGGGGGATTTGGAACGGGAACGCAGATGGTGTGTAAGGTA
>CBKYSX010000127.1:0-8629 GCA_966690745.1 uncultured Ardenticatenales bacterium | reverse complement strand
GAAGCGTGGGTGGTGGGGGAGGCGCGGCAAGGGGAAGCCGCAACCGTATGGCTAAAAGTAGCACCGGGCATGACGGTTGAAGGCTGGTACGGAGCGCAAGCGATTCCCTTCCGCTCCCATTGTGATTTGTGGTGGGGGATGATTGCCTTTGATGTCTTTGACAATCCGGGGGTACATACCCTGACCGTTACCGCCACTGCCGCCGACGGCAGAGTAAGCCAAACCCCTTTGCCGATTACGCTGAATCAAGTTCCCTACTGGCGCGGTCCCGTGATTGTCTACCCACCCGACCGTCAGGTGTTGTTAGACCCGGAAACCATTCGTGCCGAGAACCAACTGCTCTACGACCTCTTTGATTCCATTCCCGATAGTCCGCCGCTATGGGATCGTCCTTTCCGCAAGCCGATTGACAGCGTGATTACCCAGAGTTTTGGTGCCACCGGAACACGGGATGGGGTGCCTGTCAGTTATCACGAAGGGGTAGACCTCCGCGCCCGCCAGCCATTGCCCTTTGTCGCATCGGGGCGCGGAATTGTGGTATTAGCGGAATCTATGACGGTGCGCGGCAATGTGATTTATCTCTATCATGGTGCGGGGGTGGTAACAGGGTATTTTCACCTGAGCCGGATTGATGTAGAAGTGGGAGATTTGGTCGAGTCCGGGCAAATGCTTGGTTTAACCGGAAATACGGGGTTAAGTACCGCGCCCCATCTGCATTGGGAAATGCGGGTGAACGGGCGATGGGTCAGCCCGATGCCCTGGTTGACACAGATTCCGTAACAGGCTGGAACCGGAATCAGAAAAAGAGTGTGGTGAGTAGCCACGCTCTTTTCATATTTCCTACGATTACGACGATAGCGTCTGGAAATTCCAACCGCGCAATTTTGCCCGTTGCTGTGCTTCTTGCACCTTTGCCATATGGCGTTGTGTCTGCTCCAGTGTCAACCCACTTGCCCAGACGGTTTCAAAGGCGATTTTCATAAATTGCGCCATGCGGCTGTTTTCGACAACCAGTGTGGTCAGCTCTTTGCGCCCCGCAATCGGGTCTTCCATCCCTACAATCACAATCGCTTCATCCACAATCACCAGCTTTAGGGGTAACGTTTCGACAAAACGTACCTGTTCGCCTTCCGAGGAAAAGGAAGATATAACGCGAGTGGTTACGGGGTCGTCAAAGGCGGAAAATTCGTAAACGGAACGGGCAACTACCTTTCGTTTGAGTGCTTTCATCCCGCTTTCGTTCTGGTCTATCGGGGTGGCATACGGAGGCTTGGTGAAAATTAAAATCTCATCTTCCGCCTGCTCTTGAATTTCCGAAAAGCGTTGATGAATGGATTGGCTTCCACGCAAGACCTCAATGTAATCAAGGGGTTCGTTTTCTTCCAGCCCTGCCTGATATTCCTGCAATAGCGTTGTGACCAGGCTTCCGGTGGAAAAGGCGAGGCGGGATACCCGTTGTTCTTCGCGGCGAATCAAACCGTTCAATGCAATATCAGGCGCAACGGCGGTATATTTCACGCCCCGTTTGCCCGGTCGTCCGATGGCAAGCCCCTGTTCTACCAAAGAATTTAATACATCATAGACCCGTTGGCGCGGCACACCGGAGCGGTCTGCCACCTGCGGCGCGGTAAAGGAGTCTCGCCCCATCAACGCCAAATAGGCTTTGGCTTCATAACTATTTAGCCCCAACTCCATCAACGATTGGACCTGCTGTTCATCCACACTCATGGCAAATCCTCCTTGTAAAGGTCCGGGGATTTATGACACCATTGTCATTCTGCCGGACAGGGTATTCGGTTGCCCTATTTTTTGCTTAACCAATCCCCCAGCCACGCCATCCCTTCCCAAAACCGCTCTTGTTGGTGCAATGGGTAGCTCGGCTCCGCCACCACCGGGAAATTGCGCCGATGTTGAAGCACCCGCGACAATAACGCCAGAATGGGTGCCCACCCATCGGCAGGGCGTTGATCGGGGTGATACGGCACATGATGTTCCCCCGCCAACCCCCGCGTATTCCACAGATGAACCACCCGCACCAACGGACCCAACGTCGTGACATCATCCAGATAACGACTGTTCCGTTCCTGACTGCTACGGAGCAAGTGCCCCGAATCCAGACAAATATACAGCCCGTACCGCGCCGCCCGTACCGCCAGCCACACCGGGTCGCCAAAACATTCGACACAGATTGCCACGCGATGACGGTCTTGCACATCCGCCATCCATTCCAGCGTTTCGGTCACCAATCCGGGGTCTACTTGATCAAGCGGTTGGAGCGATGGATAGCCCGTAAAATGGGTGACAACATGGTCTGCCCCGCACCGTCCGGCGGCGGCAACATCCAAATCAAAACGTTGTCGTTCGGCAATTCGTTTTGTTTCATCGGGGTGAAACCAATCGGGCAATCCCGGATGGCGACCATCAGGTAAGTATAGCACAGGGTAATGCCACGACAGCCGCATTCCGCCATCCCGCCCCGGCTTGACGAATTCTTGTAAGGCTTCCTCTCCGGCATCGCGCCATTCGCCACGGGGGGGCGACCTATGGAAAATCCCCATTGTGCCAAACCCTCGTTCCAGCAAATCGTTAGGGGCAATCCCATTGAGCGTACTACCAAGCAAAGGGTATTTCATTTTGTTAGTCCTCAAGCAAGGGGGGAACGAAAATCCGTAATATGCAATTCAGTACGGCTTTCGCCCTGCCATTCCGATTTTTTGATGGCATAGGCAATATCAATAGTGGTGGGGATGGAGCGAAGGCTTTGGAGACGATGACCCTGCCGGAAAGCAACCCCGCGCCATTGCTTCCGATGACGATCACGGAAGGTCAGTTGCAAATGGGTTCCGTTAGAGCCGACTGCCCGCACCGCCTCTACGCGCACATTCTGCGCCAGCCACAAGGGTTCGCGGTTTAATTCGCCAAACGGGGCAAGTTTGGCGAGGTACTCATGGAGGGTAGGGGTGATTTCTTCCAATGGCAGGTCACCATCCAACTCCAATTTTGGCTCCAAATCGGCGGCAGAGCCTTCCACCAATAGGCGTGTGTGGGCAATTTCCAGCAATTGTTGCTGTAACTGAGGTAAGCGTTCCGTTCGGACAGTAAACCCCGCCGCTTGCGCGTGTCCGCCATGCCGCTCCAATAAATCACTTACTTCATCCAGGGCATGGGTAATATGAAAACCAGGGATGGAACGGCAAGAAGCTCGGCTGAATTCGTCGCCCACCGATACGACGATAGCAGGACGATAAAATTTTTCTTGCAATCGCCCCGCCACCAACCCGACAATCCCTTCGGGGCAATGAGTATCCCGCACCATCACCAGGGGTTGCACCTCTTGCGGTAATTGGCTAAAAGCCCGATCCAGTGCCTGTTTGGTTTTGTCCTGCCGCTCCCGATTCTTCTCCTCCAACATCATGGCAAGTTCCCGTGCCTGTGTCGGGTCGGGCGTATGAAGTAATTTGTAGGCGAGGATGGCATGGTCTAACCGTCCGGCGGCATTGATGCGCGGACCGATGATAAAGCCAATGCTTTCTTCAGTCAGGTGTACGGGGTTCAGCCGCGCACTTTCATAAAGTGCCAGCAAACCGGGGCGGGTGGTACGGCGCAATTGTTCCAACCCGCGCCAGACGAGGGTGCGGTTTTCGCCCGTCAACGGCGCAACATCTGCTACCGTACCGATGGCAACCAACTCTAATAAATTATTAGGGTCGAAATGAGGGTCCCGCGCTTTGCCAATCGGATTTTTGCGTTCTGCCAGCCACAATGCCTGAATCGTTTTCCACGCCAGCCCCACCCCTGCCAATGGTTTATAGGGATAGTCACAGCCCGGTTGATGCGGATTCACCACTGCCAGCGCGGCGGGCAATTCGGTAGGAACCGAGTGGTGGTCTGTTACCAATACTTCGATGCCCAATTCGTTGGCGAGTTCAATTTCGGCGTTGGCGCGGATGCCGCAATCCACTGTGACCATGAGATGAATGCCCCGTGCCTTCATTTTGTGAATGGCATCGGCATTCAACCCGTACCCTTCATCTACACGATGGGGAATATAAGGGGCAACGTTCGCACCCAATGCGTGTAAGCCTGTCACCATGACAACCGTAGAGGTCACGCCATCGGCATCAAAATCGCCATGCACCAACACCGTTTCGCCATCGGCAATGGCTTGCCGCAATCGCCGCACCGTGTCCGTCATCCCTTTCATTAGAAAGGGGTTATGGAGGGGCGCGGCGTGGGACAAAAAGTCATCCACTGCCTGGCGGGTTCGCAGACCACGCTGATATAGCACCTGTACAATAGGTGCGGGAATGTCGGAAAAACGCTGAAAAGCATCCGCCGGGGCTGGCGGACGCACGACCCACCGATGGTTCAATTGACTTGACCCTCCACTTGCGGGGAATTGTAACATGGGGGCGGGAAAGGTGAAAGACAGTACGCGGAACGCAGGACGCAGGGAACGGCGGATTTTTTGTAAGGGCGGGTCATGGGATGGAACCTATTATGAAATGGAACCGATTGACCCGCCCGCCGTTCTAAATCGCCAATTGCACCAACACGGCACACCCCACCGCGACGAGGGCAATCAACCCGAACCAGAGCCATCGGTCTGTGCCACGAATACGGCGTGTGGCGTGTTTCGCGGCATTCCGCACCGCTTTACTGGAATCTTCTTTCGCAGTGTGTTGCAGAGCGGGTAAGGTTTGCGGGTCGCCTATATCAGCCAGTACATAAGCAACCATTACGCGCACATCCTCATTTTCATCTTGTAATAAGGTCAACAGGGCGGGAACCACCGAGGGATTAGAGGGGAACGCACTTGTGGCGGTGATGGCATTCAAGCGAACCATCGGGTCGGGGTCGTTCAACGCCGCTAGGAGGGGCGCAGGGTCGGTAGCTTCACTGTTCCCGAACAAAAAAGCGGCGAGGGCGCGTACCGTCGCCCGTTCACTTTGAAGCAGGGTCGTCAATTCATTGACCACATATATAGGATGGTCGTTGCTTACCTCAATAAGTGCATCAATGAAGACATCCAACGGCGCACTATGTTCCCCTGCGCTTTGGGCATAGGCATCCGCCATTGTTTCAATCAGATAGCGATATTGCTGTAACGATTCCAGCCGCGCAATTCCGGCGGCGGCGGAAAAAGAGGCTCCATACAAATCCTCTTTCAGCATGATTTCATGTAGAAGCGGTAAATAGGAGGCATCGGCATCACCCTGCATAAACCAATGGGCAACATTTCGTTTGGTATTGTCATTGCTGACCAGATTGGCACGAATCGTATCCCATCCGGGACCTGGTTTGGTATCGTTCATGGTGTAATGATAAGCGGAAAGTAGAAAGC
This sequence comes from uncultured Ardenticatenales bacterium, assembly GCA_966690745.1. Classification (GTDB taxonomy): domain Bacteria; phylum Chloroflexota; class Anaerolineae; order Ardenticatenales; family Ardenticatenaceae; genus CBKYSX01. The sequence continues at coordinate 3,285 of CBKYSX010000127.1, read as the reverse complement.
AGAAACAACAACGGCAACAGATTACACAAAGAACAACAATCTATTTCTACTTTGCTGTTCTCTGTGACCTCTGTGGTGAATTTGTCGTTTTCTGCATCCTGCGTCCAACGGCAGGCGACCACAAGGGTACGCCCCTACAGTGTTTTGTGTTCTGCATGGACACAACGGGGACGTTGTGTCCTCCAGTCCCGAATACCCTGAAATCACCGCTCAATGTTATAATCGCTATTGTAAATAAAGCCTACCCCGTGGGGGTTGTCTTGTATAGCAAGGCAACCCCCACTGATTGAGAATTGCATGAACAACAAAGTAATCTATTCGATGATTCGGGTGAGTAAAGTGTACCCACCCAACAAAACGGTCCTGCGGGATATTTCCCTTTCCTACTTCTACGGCGCGAAAATCGGTGTTTTAGGGTTGAACGGGTCGGGGAAAAGTAGCCTGCTCAAAATTCTGGCGGGGATTGATCAGGACTTTCAAGGCGAAACCGTAGTTGCTCCCGGTTATACCATCGGCTATCTGGAACAAGAACCCCTGCTGGACGAAAGCCGCACCGTACGCGAGGTGGTGGAAGAAGGAGTACAAGAAGTCGTAGATGCCCTGCGCGAATTTGACGAAATCAACCTCAAATTCGGCGAAGAGCTAACCCCCGACGAAATGGATGCCCTAATTGAAAAGCAGGGGAAAGTGCAGGAAAAGCTGGATGCCATGAATGCGTGGGATTTGGACAGCCGTCTTGATTTGGCGATGGATGCTCTGCGCTGTCCGCCGGGGGATACGCCCGTTTCCGTACTGTCAGGAGGTGAACGCCGTCGGGTTGCTCTCTGCCGCCTTCTGCTGAAAGAGCCGGATATTCTGCTACTGGACGAGCCGACCAACCACCTTGACGCGGAATCGGTAGCATGGCTGGAAACCCACCTGCGTGACTATAAAGGCACCATTATCGCCGTGACCCACGACCGCTACTTCCTTGATAACGTGGCGGAATGGATTCTGGAATTGGATCGCGGGCATGGGATTCCCTATCACGGCAACTACTCCTCCTGGTTGAAGCAAAAGCAGGAGCGACTGGCAAAAGAGGAAAAGGAAGCCAGCCAACGCATGAAAACGCTGGAACGGGAATTGGAATGGATTAGCATGTCGCCGAAGGCGCGCCAATCCAAAGGGAAAGCCCGCTATACCGCCTATGATCAGTTGCTAGAGAAAAACAACAATTATCAAAAGAGCCGCGAAGAGATGGAAATCTTCATTCCGGCGGGTCCGCGGTTGGGGGATGTGGTTGTCCGCGCCCACGATGTCAGCAAAGCCTATGGCGACAGGGTGCTGTACGAAGATATGGAATTTGACCTGCCCGCCGGGGGCATTGTCGGGGTAATCGGACCGAACGGCGCGGGGAAAACCACCCTTTTCCGCATGGTGGTGGGGCAGGAACAACCCGATGAAGGTACTTTTACGGTCGGCGAAACCGTAAAGATGGGCTATGTAGACCAAAGTCGCGACACATTAAACCCTGACAAAACCGTGTGGGAAGAAATTAGCGACGGGCAAGACCAAATCCCGTTGGGCAGTCGTTCGGTCAATTCCCGTGCCTATGTTGCCCGCTTCAACTTCTCCGGCAGTGACCAGCAAAAGAAGGTTGGGAATTTATCCGGGGGGGAACGCAACCGGGTTCACCTCGCCAAAATGCTCAAAAGCGGGGCAAACCTGTTGTTACTGGACGAGCCAACCAACGATTTGGATGTCAACACCCTGCGGGCATTGGAAGAGGCACTGGAGAACTTCGCAGGGTCAGCCGTGGTGATTTCCCACGACCGTTGGTTCCTGGACCGGGTAGCGACCCACATTCTCGCGTTTGAAGGGGATAGTCAGGTGGTTTATTACCCCGGCAATTACAGCGACTATGAAGTCGACCGCCGCAAACGATTGGGCGACGAGGCGGATCGCCCCCATCGGATTACCTATAAGAAACTGACACGGAATTAAAGTCAAGCGTGAAATGAGAAGCGGGAATGGTTGCAACCATTCCCGCTTCTCATTTCACATCTTCGTCGTTTCTGCGTCCTGCGTCCTGCGTCCCAAATATAGTTGTGTTCGTTCCCGGTTTTCCCGCCCCTCGCCCAACGCCTGCGGGTAGCCCCACATTTTGGCGATGTCCCCGGTCAGGCGTATGAGGGGAATGAGGGGCAGGGCAGACCAACGATGTTTGCCGCTCCGCCAGTGCCGTTTAAGCGGTGTCCAGAACATACCAAATGCACCGATTGCCAGCAACAGCAACCCTACTCCCCTGTTTTTCCCCATGAGCCACAGTACAAAGGGTAAAAGCCCCAAATAGGTTCCATAGCGAATCAGATGGCGGCGCGTCCACAGTAAGCCTTGCCCGTCCCCGTAGGCATAGTTGCGATATTGCCGCGCAAAGGAGCGCAGAGAGGCACGGGGGCGGAACCATGCAATTGCCTCCTGCACATATTCAATAGTTACGCCACGATGGATAAGCGCAAGGTCAAACAGGACATCCTCGCTCCAAGTCATCCATTCGGGGTAGCCACCCACCAACGCCCATGTGGATTTTGGGAAGGCAACGGAACGGGAGGAGGGCATGAAGCGTCCTTTGCCCATTTCATCCGGGGCGGGAAGGGTGGTCATCGCGAGAGCATGTTCAAATACCCCTACGCTTTCGGGCAAAAAGAAGCCGCTTACAAACTCTGGCGGATTGGGACGTTCTAAAGGAGCAATAATCGTTGCCAGCCATTGCGGGTCTAACCGTACCCCCGCATCCGTGACTGCGATTAATTCATAGGTTGCTGACTGAATTCCCATATTGCGCCCGCGTGAGATGTTCGCCCCTACGTCCACGATGATTTTCAAAGGCAAGCGTCCCTGATACCGCTCCAACACGGCAAGTGTATCATCCGACGAGCCGCCATCTACCACTACTACTTCATCGGGCAAGCGGCGTTGTGCCAGAATCGAATCCAATAATTTCGTAATGGCTTCGCTCTCGTTTAACACGGTGACAACCAACGAAACGGGCTTTCGTATCGTTGTGGAAATTTCATTTGGGCTGTTTTCGCTCATAGACGGGCGATTAAAGCATAAGGCGGCATATTGAGAAATAGAAAACAGATGGGACGCAAGACGCAGAAAGCAGAAACGACAACGACATAACACAGAGAGACGGAGGAACGGAGACGCAGAGGTTTCTTGGAGCATTATGTAGAAGAAATATCCCTTGACAGCACCACGATAGGGATTTAGCCTTCATTGCGTCCTGCGTCCTGCGTCCTG
>CBKYSX010000126.1:0-8638 GCA_966690745.1 uncultured Ardenticatenales bacterium | reverse complement strand
GGCGGATATGCTCATCGTGCGCGACAACTGTATCCCCTTTTTTGCCCTTAATCGTGACAGGGGCGATTTCCAATGCCAGCCGCCCCTTTTCCCTCGCTTGCGTTGCTAAGGCATGGGAGCGATAAGAGAATTCGTCCTGTTCCTCACGTCTGATTTGATATTGTTCCGCAAGATTTTCCGCCGTTTCCGCCATCGAACAGCCGCCGTACAGGTCGGTCAAGGCACTCCACAGTGTATCTTCGACCTGTTGTCCGCCCAGCCCCCAGCCATCCCGCGCCCCGCGCATGGCAAAGGGAGCCTGGCTCATGTTCTCCGTACCGCCTGCCAGCACCAACCGCGCTTCGCCCAGCCGAATCGAACGCGCCGCCTGCAAAATTGCCTCCAACCCCGACCCGCATAGCCGATTCACCGTCAGCGCAGGTGTCCCAATTGGTATTCCCGCTTTTAATCCAACGTGCCGCGCAATATAGACGGCATCCGTCGAACTTTGCACCACATTCCCGATATAGACCGCATCAATATCGTTGGCATCTACCTTTGTACGTTCGATGGCGGCGCGGGCGGCGTGTGCGCCCAATTCCGTCGCGGTAATGCCCTTCAACGCCCCCATGAACGTCCCAACGGGGGTTCGCGCCCCGTCTAAAATCACCACATCCTCGGATTGAAAAGCCATGTTAACTCCATTGGGGTATTGAGTAGTGAGTATTGAGAAAAAGACGACCTTAACCCTGTAACTTCTCATTAGTATAGGGAGGAGGAAGGTAGCGGGTCGTTTCTCAATACCCAATTCTCAATACTCTGTTTCCATTTTATTGAATATCTGCGTCAATTGCTCCACCTCCGCGCCCCACCACAATTCATCATACATCTCGCGCACCCACATTGCCTCGGCGGGGTCGTTGAGCAAACGGCGAAAATCACCGGGCATTTCAATAAACCGTCCTCGCTCCTGCCATGCGTCATTATAAAAAATGAAGGTTGGGATTGGTGGATATTCTAATCCGGTGATGGATTGGTGCAACGCCACCGCATCCGAACGGCGCATTATAGAAAAATTTAAGGCGGCGGCTTTAACTATGGCGATGAGGGGCGGAAACGCGGTAACCGAATCCTGACACCAATCTTCGGTAAAGACGAGAACGGCGCGAATAGGATTATTCTGAAAAGGGGAGGGGTCTTTAAGGCGAAATTCTGCGACTTTGCGTTCCAACAACGTGCGGTTGGTGGTCATGGAGGCGAGATATTCCTGCCACGATTGCCCACGATTAAAAATAGAGGCGTTCACAAGATTTAATCCGAAATCTCCACAACCCCCGCCAACCCATTCAGCGTTACAATCAATTGATTTAAGACATCACGTCCTATGATTGGTTCACTTCCCACAGGCATAGCCACTGCGCGAATCCCTGAAATTTCGATATCTCCAATAATCACATTCACGATAAAAGTTTGTACCAAGATGGATTTACCTGTAACGCCTGTCATTCTTCGAGGATGATAACGTTCGGGGTTGACGGAAGCGAGAATGTCTTTTGGAAGTAAAGTACCATCTGCCCCTGTATCTACTAAGGCAATAAAAGGCTCACTTTCAAATGTTGTCCCGCCGGGACGTTTAATTCTTACCTCTACAACAGGAGCGGTGATTGAATAGCCTTCGCTACTGTAATAATGGGAATACTTTTTCATTCATCCTCTGATAAAAATCGGGGTGATCGAACTACAATTTCTGTAACAATTTGAGACACAACTTTATCTACATAAATAACGGCATCAGGGTGACTCAATGCTAAGCGGCTCTCTAAAGCATTTATATCAAGATCGTGGTCAATAAGTTGACCCCCATAAATGGCAACCCATTGATTAGGATACAAACGATAAAGGTCTGAGTGCAGTTGCACATATGCTTCAAACTCCGCCTCCATCGGGTCGTTGCCATCCATCTCCCAGGGATTGTATTTTTCGCGGGCGGCTTCGGCAACCATCTCTTCAATTTTAAGGTGCTTTACCTTTGCTTCATTCGACATGAGTGCATAGGTGGTTTCATCGAGGGTAATCGTAATTTCCATCAGGTTTCTCCTTTCATTCCTACTCCTCAAATTATACCCGATTTACCCTAAATTTGAGAGACTTTCCGGCTGGAAACAAAAAAGAAACCGGGTCTCTCCTCGCGGAAACCCGGCTTCGCCACCTTCTGAATACTCAATACCCGATACGCCCTACAACTCCAGCACCATCATGGTGTCCCCCACATATGTTCCATCCCGCCGCTTCACGAAGTTGGGTAAATGTCCGTATGCCCGATAGCCCAACCGTTCGTACAACGCTTTGGCGCGGGGGTTGGAATCCAACACACCGAGGCGGATAAATTCATACCCGTTCGCCTTTGCCCATGCCGCGCCCTGCTTCATCAATGCTGAGCCAATTCCCCCGCCGCGATAGTCCCGATGAAGTTCAATTGCCAGAAACAGATGATGGTGTAAAAACACAGGCGGCGACCGATGCAATTCCAGCGAACCAATCACTTTCCCCTCATGTTCCGCCACCAACCACAACCGTCCTTCACCCAGCTTTTCAATTTCCTCTTTACGCTCTTCTAGGGTTTCCAATTCATCCGAAACATTGGAAATCCCCTCTTCAAAAACCTGCCGTTGAATGTCCAACAAATCCTCAGCATCATCGAGGCGGGCGGCGCGGAGCAAAATTGTGCGCCCATCCCGCAGAGTGATTTGTTTTTCTAACGTAAATTCTACTGTTTCCGCCATGTCAGAATTCCTTGTTCCACTACCGGCGCAATTTCGTTTTGTGCCGTTAAATATGCCAGATATGCCAACACACAGGAGTGCATCAGAAAATAAGTGCTGAGGGTGGTGGGCGGATTTTGCAACCGTGCCGTAACACGATGAACAATATCTGAAAGGGTACTTTCTGTCTGTACGCCATCCCGCACCCATTCTGCCGCCTGTGCAATTGCCGCCCGATTCGCCGCCACCGCTGTCTCAATATCCCGCGTGGGGTCGCCATGCCCCGGCAGAAAAATCTCGTAAGGCAGGGTTAACAACTTCTCCAACGTTGCCAACTGCCCCGCCACATCATGGACAAAGGGAATTCCATATTTGGATAACACCTCTGCCCCGAAAAAGGCATCGGCGGCATAACAAACTGCCCCCACCCCGAACGCCACCTGCCGCACCGCATGACCACTGGTATCATGCCGTTGCAGGGTAAATGCACCCACCCTCAACGGCTCTTCATTCACTTCGTACACGACATCTACAGGTGAGGCTTTGGCTTCTAACCATTTGTTCCGTAACCCTGCCAATGGAACTGCCCCCCCGTACAAATACATCGGCTCCAGATAGGGGTAGCGTAAAATCGCCTCTTCGATTTCAGGGGCATAGACAGGCAGATTCAGATTCCGCGCCAGAAAGTCATTCCCGCCGTAATGGTCAGCATGGGAATGGGTATTAATAATCGCAACGGGCTTCAACCCCACTGCCTCTATCGCTTTGCGAATGGTGCGCCCGTAATCTTTATCTCCCCCGCTGTCAATCACCACCGCTTCGTTTTGTTCATTCGCCACCACCCCCACATTCACCGCACCGGGCACATAGTAACAATTTGGGACAAGTTCTATCAATTTTGACACACCCTATCTCCTATCACAGAGAAACCGAGTTTTCCACGGCAGAAACTCGGTTTCTTTCTATCTTCTTAAATACTGCAATAAGGTATAGTACAGCCGGTTTCGGCTAGGAATAGGGTATCCCGAAACAACGAAACCAACTGACCTTACTGAACCAACGCTAACCTACTCTATTAACCTGCTTGAGCAGGCTTCCTATACCACCATGAGGTTGAAACCTCATGTTAGGGTACGCCGCTCAACATCGCCACCTGCTCAATCGTTTCCCGCAATTCCATCACCATCGGATGGTTGCCCAACACCCGCTCCGCTACCACCAACACCTTACGGTGAAAATCTATTGTGGGAACCGCGCTCCGCGTAAACCGTTCCCAGACCGCAACCCCATCGCTCTCCAATTCCACCCGTAAGGTCGCCACGTTATGTAGAACATCCGCCACTTTAATCGCCACCACATCCGGGTCGCCGTGCCGTAGATGCTCCAATAAAATTTCCCGTTGTGCTTCCCATGTCAATTGCTTTCGCTCGCCATATGGGGCATCGGTCATCCGCAATACCAACTCTGCTACCCGTTCACCTAACCGCTCCCGAATCGGCTCCACTCCCATCTCGGTATCTTCCACCACATCATGGAGCAGACCCGCCAGCACAACCTCTTCCTCAAAGCCATAGTTGAGCAGGAGCATTGCCACATGAACAGGGTGAACGATATAGGGTATCGGCTTGCCTTTGCGAACCTGATGCTGATGGGCAACCGCCGCCAATTCCAGTGCAATGTCCAATCGGGGCGAATAGAGAGCCATTACCCGTCTTCCCCGTTCAATGCCGCCAGCATCACGGGCAACAACAGAGGATTGGCGGCAACCGTGCTGGCAGTTCGGGAATGCCACGCCTCCCCTGACAATTGGGATACCTGCCCCTCCGCTTCTTCCACCAGTAATACCCCTGCCACCGAATCCCACGGTTTTAAATCATACTCCCAATAACCATCCAGCCGCCCGCAGGCGACATATGCCAAATCCAGCGCGGCACTGCCCAGCCTTCGGATGCCCCGCACCCGCAATGCCACGCGGTTAAATTCGGTCAGATTGTTCGTTTTTGATTCAACCCGACTGTAAGGGAACCCGGTACATAATAAGGAATCCTCAAGCGTTGCGGTCGAACGCACCTGTAGCCGCCGTTTGCCGACACGCGGCGACATCAGCCACGCCCCCGCGCCCCGTTCCGCCAGAAAGGTCTCCTCGCGCAGGGGGTCATAGACCACGCCGATTTCGGTTTGTCCATCTATTTGGAGCGCAATCGTCACAGAGAATTGGGGTAGCGACAGGGCAAAATTGGTGGTGCCATCCAACGGGTCAATCACCCAACAATAGCGGCTGGTTTCCGCCGATGCCCCCGATTCCTCTGCCAGAATTGCATGGTCGGGGTAGGTGTCGCGGATGCGCCCGATCACCAACTTTTCGGACTCCTGATCCGCCTGTGTCACCAAGTCAAACGCCGTAGATTTGGAGACAATCGTTAATTCCTGCTCGTAAAAATCCAGCAATCGTTGTCCTGCGGTATGGGCAAGGGAGAGGGCGAAGGAGGTGAAATCACTCATAATATCGGGTATTGAGAATTGGGTATTGGGAAAACGCACCCTCTCCCTATGGGTTAAAAAAGCGGGGATGGAATCAGTAACACGGCACTAAAGTGACCGTGCTAGAAACCCGTTAAATGCCAAGTCCGGCTGTTATATAAATTTTTTGGCAAATAAAGGGTCCTAGTCCCGCCTCTTCAGAGCAGGGAAAGGGTCTGTCTTGCGTCAAGTTTGGCAAGCACATGTAGCTAGCCCTGTGGTTTTAATCCGGGGGTTGGGTAGGGTCGTGATGCAACCGGCATTCATCCCCATATGCCATGTGTAACGGCGCAACCCATTTGAATGAGGCGAGGTTGTCCTTTCTCAATACCCGATACGCAATCCTCTTAAGATTCAGATTTTTCACCAAACTCCACCTTCACGCGTTCCACCGCCCGCCCCGCCACGCTTTCAACGGTAAAGGTCACATCGTGGTAGGTGACAGTATCGCCCACCTGCGGCGGACGGTCTAATTCTGCCAGAATCAAACCACCAACGGTTTCCACATCATATTCAATCTCGCCCAGCTTGATATAGTCGTCTAAATCATCCAGCAAATAATCGCCGGATACATTCAGCACCCCTTCACTGACCACGGTAACGGGCGCAACCTCATCACTATCAAACTCGTCCCGTACTTCGCCTACTACTTCTTCCACCAGATCTTCCAGTGTCACCAAGCCCGCCGTGCCGCCATATTCATCAATGACAATGGCAAGATGCACCCGTTGCCGTTTCAGCAATTGGAGCAGGGTCTCTACCGAAAGCGTTTCCGGCACAGTGGGAACCACCCGCCGCATTCGGGCGCGAAGGTTAAACGCACCGCCGCCCTGCACCTCGTGGCGCACCACATCTTTCAGGTGAATGACCCCAATAATGTTGTCAATCGTGCGTTCGTAGACGGGCAATCGGCTGTACGAACTGGAAAGAAACAGCTCCCGTAAATCGTCATAGCTGACATCTACCGGAACCGCCATCATGCGCGGACGCGGAGTCATCACTTGCCCCACGCGCCGCTCACTAAAGTTAAAAATATTGGCAAGCAGTTGTTGTTCATCCTGTTCCAACAACCCTCCCCGATAACTTTCCGAGATAATCATTTCCAATTCGTCGCTGGTATGAAGCCGACTCCCTTCCAATGGAGGCGGAACTCGCAGAACTCTGAGTACCAATAAGCCGATACCATTGAGAATCGTAATGGCATACCGGAACAACCATTGCGAAATTCGCATCGGCAACGCCAACGCCAACACCACCCGTTCCGCATTTTGCAATGCCAGCGATTTGGGAATCATCTCGCCCACGACAACATGGAAGTACGTCATAATCCCCAGCGCAATGATAAAGGTAATTGTGTGGACAATGTCCCCTTCTAAACCAAACCAATCGTGCAAATAGGGTTCAAGGAAATGGGCAATGGCGGGTTCGCCATACATCCCCAAGCCCAAACTCGCCAGCGTAATCCCCAATTGGGCAGTAGCGATATAACGGTCGCGGCGGGGTGCATCTTTTACCGTATCCCGAATCCCCACTGCCGTTTTGTTGCCGGTTTGCGCTAATTGCTCCACGCGAGAAGGGCGCACCCCGATAATGGCGAATTCTGCCGCCACATATAGCCCGTTGATCGCAATCAAAAGAAAAATAATGCCAATGGCAATGAAGATTTCAGGCATTTATACTTCTTTCTCCTTGCTTTCATCGGGGATTTCAATACTCACTTCCCGCACTGCCCGTTCTGCTACTGCTTCAACCCGCATTGTCAGTCCATTCACAACCACAAAATCGCCTACATCCGGGACACGTCCCAATTCTTCCAGCACCAAACCACCAATTGTGGTGGCATGGTCAGTGGGCAAATGGCTGTTCAGAAGATCATTTACTGCGTCAATGTGAATATCACCCCGCACCGCAATTCGTCCGTCGCTGGTCATGCGCGTAGGGGCGGCTTCCTGGTCAAATTCGTCTTGAAAATCGCCAAAGAGTTCTTCCAGCAGATCCTCTTGCGTAATAATGCCCGCCGTACCACCATATTCATCCATTACCACCGCAATATACCGTTGGCTTTCATTCAATTTATCCCACACATCTTGAGCCAATGCCGTTTCAGGAACGTAGGGGATATTTTGGGTAATGGGCAAAGGGGCGGTGGGTTTTTCGCGCCAGACGCGGTACAGGTCCCGCAAGTGGACATACCCCACCACATTGTCCAACGTGCCATCGTACACCATCAGGCGGGTGTACGAGGATTCCGCCGCTAATTTCAACGCCTCTTTAAGTGTTGCATTGTTGGCGATGGCGGTAATGCGGGTGCGTGGAATCATCACTTCGGCGGCAGTTAATTCGCCCAACCGGAAGGCGTTATGGACCAGTTTGCTCTCCTCCGCGTCCAAAATCCCGCCCTGTTGACTTTCCATCACCAAAATTTCGATTTCTTCAGGGGAATGAATATGGGTGTGTTCGCCGTGATGCCCTAGCCCCAAAAGCCGCAGGAATAGGGAACCGCTCCCGTTTAGCAGAGCAATCAGTGGGCGAAAAATAATCTCCGCCGACCAGCGCATGGGGTACAATGTCCACATCGCCACCTGTTCAGGATATTGTACCGCAATAGATTTAGGAACCAGTTCACCCAACACGACTTGCAGAGTGGTTAGCACCACCAGCACCAACGTAGCGGCAATCGCTCCGGCGGCACCTTCTGCCGAAACGAAGGGAATTTGATTAAAAGCAGGTTGGGCGAAAATCGGTTCCAGCAAAGGGGCGATTTCGTTTTGTCCGTAAATCCCCAAAACGATACTGGATAGCGTAATCCCGACCTGGCTGGCGGCAATGTAATTGTCCAATCGTTCGGGCTTTTCAATAACTTCCAACACCCCCTGGGCGACCCGGTTGCCCTCTGCCGCCATTTGTTGGATACGGGTTTTCCGTGCGGATACTGCCGCAAATTCCCCCGCCACATAGAGGGCATTCGCCCCGATCATCAGAATAACAATGATGATGATGGTAATAATCGTAAGAGTCATGGTTAGAGTTTGCCCGCCGCCCGTGCTTTCGCCAAAACTTGTTCGGCGGGCGCGACAATGGCGGGGTCAATCATGCGTCCTTCAAAAACAAATGCCCCCACCCCTTCCGCTTGATGTGCCTCATGTGCCGCTACGAGGCGTTGTGCGGCGGCAATCTCTTCATCGCTGGGGGTAAAGGCACGCTGGAACGGTTCAATCTGGTTCGGGTGAATCGCCATTTTCCCCTGAAAGCCCAGCCCTGCGACCTCTTTGGCTTCGGCGTATGCCCCTTCGCTGTCCTGAATCTGAAGATAGACCCCATCAATCGCCTGCAACCCTGCATCGGTAGCGGCAGTGACGACCACCGAACGCCCGTAG
>CBKYSX010000125.1:0-8660 GCA_966690745.1 uncultured Ardenticatenales bacterium | reverse complement strand
ATGGCAAAGAAGCGTTTATTGAATATTTTACCCGCATGGCGGAAGAATACCCCGGCAAACGTGTCCACTTCAAGCGGGTGATTGCCGAAGGGAATTACGTGGTACTTCATTGTTATCAGGAATGGCCCGGCGATAAAGATTGGGCGGGGATTGATATCTTCCGATTGGATGATAACGGGAAAGTCGTGGAGCATTGGGACGTACTACAACCTATTCCCGAAACAATGGCACACGACAACACCATGTTCTGATGGCAGGGTAGCATTTCCTTGTGTTATCTGCTTACAAGCTTGACATTCCCTTAATCCGTATTACACTTTGCCGATACACGTAGGGGTAACCCTACTCACAAGTAATTTCTCATCCAGAGGGGGGGAGAGACCGGCTCGATGAACCCCCGGCAACCTGTTTGGTTTTGCCTTTACGCAAGAACAGAACGGTGGTGCCAATTCCGGCAGGTAGCGCCGAAGCCTCGGTTGCGCCCCCTGAGAGATGAGAGAGATATGGTTTGCTGTTTACCAAAGCCTCTCATCATATTGGGAGGCTTTTTTATTAGTACGCAGAAAGCAGAAACAACTTACAGAAATCACAAAGGACACGAAGGATGCACAAAGTTCACAAAGAACGACCGATGTTTTTTCTCCCTCCCGAGAAGGAGTTAGGAGATGGGCTGTTGTTCTTTATGATCCTACCGTAATCCGTTGTCGTTTCTGCGTCCTGCGTCCAACCTTCCGTACCCATAGGCGGAGATACTATCTTATGTGGTCACACCCTTATTTACAGGCACTCCAAAATCGCGTCCTGGTCTACGATGGCGCGATGGGAACCTCATTACAAAAACTCAATCTCACTGCCAAAGAGTTTGGCGGCGAAACCTATTACGGTTGTAACGATTACTTAGTCATTGTATTGCCCGAAGCGGTGGAAAACGTCCATCGCTCCTTTATGGAAGTCGGGTGTGATGTATTGGAAACCTGCACGTTCCGCTCCAATGCGCTGACGATGCGCGAATATGAGTTACAAGACCGTATTCTTGAAATCAATGTGGCGGCGGCACAACTGGCGCGGAAGGTGGCGGACGAATACAGCACCCCTGAACGCCCCCGCTTTGTGGCGGGTTCGATAGGACCCACGGGGATGCTCCCCAGCACCAACGACCCCGCGCTTTCTAAAGTGACCTATGAAGAGTTGGCAGAAACCTTCAAGGAGCAAGGGCAAGGCTTAATTCGTGGTGGCGTGGATGTCCTGCTGATTGAAACATCGCAAGATATTCTGGAAGTCAAAGCCGCGATTGAAGGGCTGAAACGCGCTATGAGTGCCGAAGGACGACGGGTTCCGATTCAGGCACAAGTTTCGCTTGATACCAGTGGTCGAATGTTGCTTGGCACAGATGTGAGCGCGACCCTCGTGATTTTAGAATCGCTGGGCATTGACATCATCGGGATTAACTGTTCTACAGGTCCCGATTATATGCGCGAACCTGTGCGCTATCTGACCGCCAACACGCGCCTGCCGGTTTCAGTCATTCCAAACGCAGGTCTGCCGTTGAACATTGACGGGGTAGAAACTTACCCCATGCTCCCCGTTCCGATGGCGGAGCAGTTGGCAGAATTTGTCACCGAATTTGGCGTAAACATCGTTGGTGGCTGTTGTGGTACGGTTCCCGAACATTTGAAAGAATTGGAATGGCGGGTGCGTGATATCAATCCATGGGAACGCCGCCCTGAGATTGATGACCGTCCGCGCCTCGCCAGTGCGATGCGGGCGCAGGATATGGCACAGGAGCCACGCCCTCTCATGGTGGGCGAACGGGTCAATACGTTGGGTTCGCGCAAAGTCAAGCGTTTATTGTTGAATGACGAATACGATCCCGTATTGGACATTGCGCGGGGACAGGTCGAAGGCGGAGCACACGTTCTGGATGTTTGTGTCGCTACTACCGAACGCACCGACGAAGACTATCAGATGCGAACACTGGTGAAACTACTCCAACAAGGGGTAGATGCGCCATTGGTGATTGATAGCACCGAACCCCATGTGATGAAAGCCGCTCTGGAAATTAACCCCGGACGGGCAATTCTAAACTCGGTTCACCTTGAAAGCGGTCCCGCCAAATTAGAAACCGTTGCGGCAATTGCGCGGCAACATGGGGCGGCAATGGTTGCCATGTGTATTGACGAGCAGGGGCAAGCCGAAACCGCCGGGCGCAAATTTGAAGTCGCGGCGCGGATTTACGATATCGTGGTCAACCAATTTGGCATGACCCCCGATTCGCTCATCTACGACACGTTGGTTTTCCCCATCACCACCGGGCAAGAGCAATACCGTGATGCAGGTAAAGAAGTGTTAGCCGCGATTCGGCGCATCAAAGCCGAACTGCCAGGGGTCTTTACCATTCTGGGGATTAGTAATGTTTCCTTCGGAATGAAGGAAGCGGCACGGCACATTCTTAATTCGGTTTTCCTCCATCATGCCGTAGAAGCCGGGTTGGATATGGCGATTGTCAACCCCGCCCACATCAAGCCCTACGCTGAAATCTCGGATGAGCATCGCAAGTTGATGGATGATTTGATTTTCAACAGCGATGAAAACGCGCTGGCAAGGGTGATTGCCGCCTTTGAGAATTATGAAGCGGAAGAGGAATCCGCCGCCGACCCCACCGAGGGCATGACCGTTTACGAACGGATTCACTGGCGCATTTTGCACCGCAAAAAAGAGGGTATCGGCGCGGATATTCAAGAAGCGATTGCGACCACGCTAACGATGGGACTAACAGGAGATGCCCCCATTCCTGCGGTGCTTCGCAACGACAACCCCGATATTTCCGACCCGAAAGTGACGAACGAGCAAGCGGTGTGGCTGTTGAACAACGTATTGCTCCCCGCCATGAAAGAGGTCGGGGATAAATTCGGCGCGGGCGAGTTGATTCTGCCCTTCGTTCTGCAAAGTGCCGAAGCGATGAAACGCGCCGTGGTTCGCTTAGAGGACTATCTGGAAAAGCTGGCAGGGGCAACCAAAGGGACAGTAGTGCTGGCAACTGTCTATGGCGATGTCCACGACATTGGCAAAAACCTTGTCGGGACAATTCTGGAAAACAACGGTTATACCATTATAGACCTGGGCAAACAGGTTCCTGTTAATACGATTATTGATGCCGCAATTCAGCACAATGCCACTGCTGTAGGGTTGAGCGCGTTGTTGGTCAGTACCTCGAAACAAATGCCGATTGTGGTCAGCGAAATGTACAAACGTCATCTCAATTTCCCGGTACTGATTGGCGGTGCGGCGATTAATCGTCGCTTTGGCTATCGCGCCCTTTTCCCCGAAGCCGATACCCCTTACACCCCCGGAGTGTTCTACTGCACCGATGCCTTTGAGGGCTTGGAAACCGTGAACGCGCTTGTTAGCCCGCAAAAGGATGCCTTCCTTGAAAAATTGGTGCAGGATGCGCGGGATGGGTTGGCGAAAGCGGCAGAACTGGCAGCGAAACGGGATGAAAGCACGATTCTGACAGGCACTGTCGAATCGCGGGTGCCTGTTCTGCCCAAATCGCAAGTGCCAACCCCGCCTTTCTGGGGTGCAACGGTGGTTCCACCCAAAGCGATTGCCCTGCATGAAGTATGGCAGCACTTCGACCTTGAAACGCTCTACCGCCTCCATTGGGGCGGGCGCGGGAAACGGGGCAAAGAGTGGGATGATCTGGTAAAGACCACCTTTGAACCCAAGTTACGCGCCTATCAAGAAGAGTTAGAGCGCACCCGTTGGTTGGATATGGGCATTGCTTATGGCTATTTCCCTGCTAATAGCGAAGGCGACACCGTAATTGTCTATGACCCGAAGGATCATCAACGGGAACTATTCCGATGGGAATTTCCGCGCCAGGAAGGGCGATTGGGGTTGTGTCTGGCGGATTACATTGCACCTAAAGGGTCGGGGATTACCGATGTATTGCCCCTCCAGGTCGTGACAGCAGGTAAACAAGCCACCGAACGGATGGAAGCCGCGCAACAACGGGGCGATTACACCGAAGCCTATTTCATCCACGGTTTCTGTACCGAGCTGGCAGAAGGACTTGCCGGTTGGAACAATGCGCGGGTTCGCAAAGAATTGAAGATGGAGCCGCAGAATGGCGACAAGCCGCGTGGTCTGCGCTATGCGTGGGGCTACCCCGCCTGCCCCGATTTAAGCCAGCACGAGCAGTTGTTCAGTGTGCTTCCGGCGGAGAAAATCGGGGTCAGCCTGACGGTGGGGCATCAACTGAACCCCGAACAAAGCACCGCCGCCCTCATTATCCATCACCCCGAGGCGGTCTACTTCGGCACCGGGCAACGCAATCGCGAGGCAGAAGAGGCGATACGCGAAGTGCTCGGGGAATTGTAAGCGGATAAGCAAAAGGGGCGGAAATCCGCCCCCCTTTTGTTGGCTTTATATTAACTTAGAAGTTACACACTTCAAGTGGAAATTGAGGATAATAATTCCATTGAAGGGCGTAGGAAAAACTTTAGTAACAAAAAGAGCCTATCCACCATAGATAGGCTCTTTTTGCTGTATTCCGCAGAGTATCACGCAAAGGCAGGTTGTTCCGTGCCTGTTGGGGGTGCAGACTTCAATACTTCGGTCAATTCGGTGAGGTCAAGCGTTTCCCGTTCCAGTAGGACATTTGCCAGATAGTCCAATTCGGCGCGATGGTCATGCAGGATTTGCAAAGCTCGTTCGTTCGCTTCCGTCACCAATTTTCGGACTTCCTCGTCAATGATACGGGCAACTTTTTCCGAATAATTGCGTTGTTCACCAATCTCACGCCCTAAGAAAACAAGCTCGTCCCGGTCGCCATAGGTTCGCAAACCGAGCTTTTCGCTCATGCCAAAGCGCGTCACCATAGAACGCGCCACGTTGGTAACTTGTTGCAAATCATTGGAAGCCCCGGTGGAAACTTCCCCCCAAATTACCTCTTCCGCCGCCCGTCCGCCCAGTGCTGTCACCAAGAAATCTGTCATGTACTCCCGGCTGTGCATGGTACGGTCTTCATCGGGAACAGAAAGCACATATCCCCCGGCTTGACCGCGCGGTACAATCGTGATTTTACGAACCGGGTCGCCATGGTGTGAATAGAAGCGGGTAATCGCATGTCCGGCTTCGTGATAAGCCACCAACAAGCGGTCGTCTGCCGTCATCACCCGGCTTTTGCGTTCAGGACCCATAAAGGAGCGTTCAATCGCTTCTTGAAATTCTGCCGTACCAATCGTCTTCTTGTTGCGTCGTGCGGCGAGAATAGCAGCTTCGTTGACCACGTTTTCCAAATCCGCCCCTGCCATTCCCGCGGTGGTACGGGCAATCAAATCCCAATCCACATCCCGCGCTACAGGCTTGCCCCGCGCATGGACTTCCAGAATTGCACGGCGACCCCGCACATCGGGGCGGTCAAGGGTGACACGGCGGTCGAAGCGACCAGGGCGAAGCAGAGCCGGGTCCAGAATATCAGGGCGGTTGGTGGCGGCGATGATGATAATATTGGTTTCATTATCAAAGCCGTCCATTTCCACCAGAATTTGGTTCAGGGTCTGTTCCCGTTCGTCGTGGGACCCCCCCAACCCCGCACCCCGTTGCCGCCCCACCGCATCAATTTCATCTACGAAGATAATACAGGGTGCGTTGCGTTTGGCTTGCTCAAACAGGTCACGGACGCGGCTGGCACCGACCCCGACAAACATTTCGACAAATTCAGAACCGGAAATGGAGAAGAAGGGCACCCCTGCTTCCCCCGCCACCGCCCGCGCCATCAGGGTTTTCCCGGTTCCGGGATGCCCGACCATTAGCACCCCTTTAGGAATCCGTGCGCCCAGCGATTGGAATTTTTCCGGCTCTTTCAGAAATTCTACGACTTCGGCAAGTTCTTGTTTGGCTTCTTCGGCTCCCGCCACATCATCAAAGGTAACAGTCGGCTTATCGCCCGCAAACATCCGGGCGCGGGATTTACCAAAGTTCATTGCCTGATTATTCGAGCCTTGCGCCTGTCGGAGCATAAAAATAAGCAACGCACCAAACAGCACCAATGGAATAATACTGCCGATGATGCTGGCAATACCGCTAAATGGCGACGGTGGTGTAATCGGAATTTCGACTTCTGCCAATCGGGCAGGGTCTGCACCGAGGTCTAACAGGGTTTGAGTGATTCCTTGTTCAGAACCCTTACGGGCAATGGAGGTACTCCCATTGCGCCGTTCAATCGTGAGGTTGTTACCATTCACCTCAATTCGTTCAATACTGCCGCCGTTAATCTGCTCAACCAATTCGTTGAGGCTAATTTCATTGTTAGTGTCGCGGTTGCCAAGCAATTGCCAGAGCATCACCGATGCTAAAACAAGAAAGACAACAATGGCGACATTCCGCATGGTAAAACCGTTCATGTGTGAATAGTGGTGTGTGACTAGTGATTAGTGGGAACTACGCACTAGAGGGAAACAGCAGTTCATAAGATAGGCAGAAAAGTATACCCTACGCAGAAGGGAATACCAAAGGATAGCGATAAAGGTTCGAGAGAGTAGAGAAAAACAAGGAGTGAACCGATAACGCTATTCTAAGCTTGGGGTTTCTATTTACCCCTTTTACCTCTCTACTTCTACTTCAATTTTGGCAACAAGGTGGTAATCAACGCCACCAATTTAGGGGCGGCGGTGGCTCCTACTTCCAAAACTTCTTCGTGGGATACTTCTTCTTCATCAGTAGGGTCAAGCAATGCCATATTGGTCAGCAACGAAAAGCCGAGAACTTCCATACCCGCATGGGCGGCAATGATGGCTTCCGGTGCGGTGCTCATTCCCACTGCTTGCCCCCCAATCATTGCCAGAAAGCGCAATTCGGCAGGGGTTTCGTAGCTGGGTCCGCTGACGTTGATATATACCCCTTCGCGCAAAGTGATGTTCAGGTCGCGGGCAATGTCTTGTGCCATACGGCGTAAGTAAGGCGTATATACATTGGCGAGGCTGGGAAAACGGGGACCCAGGCGTGTATCATTCGGTCCGACCAACGGGTTATTACCTGCCAGTGCCACAAAACTAATGTGGTCCCGAATCAACATAATATCGCCCGCTTGCCAGGATTGTTCCAACCCCCCCGCCGCATTGGTGAGAATCAGGGTATTAATTCCCAATGCCTGTAGCACCCGAATCGGAAACGCCACTGCCTGAATGGGATAGCCTTCATAAAAGTGGACGCGTCCCTGCATCACCACTACAGGGGTATCCGCAATTTTGCCAATCAGCAACCGTCCGGGGTGTCCTTCCACAGTACTTCGGGGATAATGGGGAATTTCGGCGGTGGAAAACGAAGCCACAATTTCAACGGCATCTGCCAGCGCGCTCAATCCGCTTCCCGTTACCAATGCCACACGCGGTAGGGCAAAATCCGGCACTTGTTCCAAAATCCATTCGGCGGCTTCGGCGGCTTGGCTGTTAAACGCAGTTGCATTCATAAGACCTTCGGAGTAGTAAGTATTGAGAAATAACAACCCCACTCCTACAACCCCCTATAATGGCTAGAGATAATACGGCATGGTCGTTTGCTCAATACCCAATACTCAGTTCTCGATCTGTAAGTTAAGCAGAGTAGGCAGATGGTATCCCATATCCGCGATGAGAGGGGGAACATTGGTTAAAGGAACCCAAAAAAATTCAAAGACGTGGTTTTCCGTGCCAATGGATGGGAATGGTTCGCTATGTTGCCATCGCTCGGGTGGCGGTGCGGTAACAGTTAGATGGTAAAAATGGCGATGTGCTACACGATAACTGCCTTCGGGGTATGGGTTTTGCCAGCGTTGTTCGCCCAGAAAGCCTCGCATCTGAAGGGTAGTCAACCCGGTTTCTTCGATTGCCTCACGTAATGCCGCTTCCTCTAACGCCTCTCCCGGCTCTACTGACCCCCCCGGCACTTGAATCCCTGCCTCCGGTACATAGGGATGTCGGAAAACCAGTAACTTATCGCCATAGGTAATATAGGTGTATACTTTTGGAACCATGGCTAATAAGATAGTAAGAGATAAGTGGCTTCACGCTTACCCTTTACTTCTCTTTCCCCTGTGCATATACCTGCGTGGTCGAGATATTGGCGTGCCCCAGCAATTCTTTTACTTCCGCCAATTCAACCCCTTCGCGGATACGGTGAATGGCGAAAGAATGACGAAGCGTATGCGGAGTAACATCCCCTTTTACCCCTGCCATCTCTACATATTGTTTGATAATCAGCCACAACCCCTGCCGCGTCAGTTTCTCACCCCGCATATTCAGGAATAACATCGGTTCTTCTTCGGTGCGAATCAAGCTACTCCGTCCCGAATCCAGGTACTGTTGTAAAGCGGCAAGCGCACGTTGGGTAATGGGAACCATTCTACGGTGATGTCCCGTTCCACAATACAGGTTGGCGTGGTCACGTTGATAATCTTCCACCTGTAGTCCGACCAATTCACTGACCCGCATGCCGGTAGCGTACAACAACTCCAACATCGCGGCATCGCGCCACCCCTTCGGGTTCTGGTATTGGCGCGGAGCATCCATTAACCGATGTACCCCATCCCGTGATAAGGCACTGGGGGTACCCTTTTCGACACGGGGTGACCCCACATCGGCGGCGGGGTTCTCCACCAATTCTTCGGCTTCGACAAGATG
>CBKYSX010000124.1:0-8670 GCA_966690745.1 uncultured Ardenticatenales bacterium | reverse complement strand
CACGAAAGTTGCGCCTGTCATCCGGCAAGCAACAACGGGCAAATAAAAAAAGGCGCGTCCCCCGCGCCCCTTTTTATTCCCTGTCAACCGGTTATTCGACTGGCTTGAGGGGCTTGACGGGTTTGGGGGAGGCAAGAACAGTATTATTTAATACTGTGGGGGCGATCAGGCGTTGCTTCAAGCGGAACAACACATCAGTAACGGTTCCCTGAATTTCTTGCTGTGTGACGGGTTCTTTCACCAGGAACTGCTCGGTGCGTTGGTCGTGCGACCATTGTACAATCAAGCGTCCTTCCTCGGCACTCACTTCAAATTCACCCCGTTTCGGGATACTCTGGCTTTTGGCATTACGATTCAGCATATGTTGAATCTGTTCGGACTTGGATTCAGATGACATGAATTTTCCTTTCGGTTGGGTATGGTAAAAGGGTAAGGGGGGGAGTATACAGGCAAATCCAAATATCTCTGCATTGGTAGAAACATCAATTAAATCTGCGAAGATTCCGGAAATTGCCGGGCAAGGGGAACGCAATAAAAAGAGCGCGGAACACCGCGCCTTTTTATAGGAATCCCGTTTTACCCGCATTGAGGGCTAGGTAAT
This sequence comes from uncultured Ardenticatenales bacterium, assembly GCA_966690745.1. GTDB lineage: Bacteria > Chloroflexota > Anaerolineae > Ardenticatenales > Ardenticatenaceae > CBKYSX01. Next base: position 8,069 of record CBKYSX010000124.1, on the reverse strand, counting down.
AGGTTGCGATGCCAGACGTTTATTCAAGCGGAAAAACACGTCCGTAATCGTCCCTTGCGCTTCCCGTTGCGTGGTGGGTTCTTTCACCAAAAATTGTTCCGTGCGTTGCCGGGAAGACCATTTCACCACCAGTTTGTCATCCTCAAGGGTAACATCAAACGTTCCCTGTTTGGCGATATGATGGGTTTTTGCCTGGCGGTTCAACATCTGCTCTACATGGTCAGGTCCGAGCGTCGAAGACATGTGGTTGCCTTTCTGTGGAAGATACAATACCTCTGATGGTGTGAAGCACTATCGGCATTGTTCCTCTACGGTTAATACAATCTAGCCGTTACACACAGTTGAGGGTAAGAATAATTCTCGCAGGGGGTTATCCTTATCCTCATTTTTTGCTTGAAGTGCATAACTTGCAACAATACATAAAGTATACCTCAAAAACGCAATATTTGCAGATTCTTAACAATAATACCCGTGTTCCTGTTCGATAAGGAGAAAATGATACCTCTCACCCTCTACGATTGCCCGCGTCCACTCTAAATGCCGCCCGTAATGTTTGAACGTATTATTCATTACTGATTCTTTGATGGGGGTATCGTAGTTATCATCAGGTTGGTAATAGGAAAAAAGGCGTAGCAGGTCAACATCGCTCAAGATTGCGATTTCCTGCGAGGCGAGGGCGTGGCTTTTTGCCAATGCCGTCATTACCGCGCCCCACCACAAATGGCGATCCCGTGCTTGCAAAAAGGCGTTGATGCTGTTCACATCCTGCGCCCAAAGCTCATCGAGAACCCCCATCGCTCCGGGGAATTTTTGTCCGGTTAAAATCCCCCTCAGTCGCTTTTCCCATACTGCCAGATGAATGGCATGGTCTTTCACCGTCCATCCGGTGGCATCGGTCAGCAAGCCAAACGTCAGCCCAAAACAATATTTGAATTAAAAAAAGGCTTTCCCATTTTGGGAAAGCCTTTTGATTCAAATCAGCTTTATATTACTCAGCGTTTCTTCGTCGTTGTGCTATTACAACTGCCATCCCTACTAATGCCAATGCTCCTGTACCTGCTATTGCCCTTTTCCACCAACCATTGTGTGTCACGTCAAGCGTATTGACTGTAACGGCAGTGGGGGCTTCCACAATCACAACGCCGTTCATGCTAGTGCCATCGGGGGTACTGTGGATCTCGCAAAAATATTCATACGTACCGGCTGCGGTAAATGTGTGCGCGAACGTCCACCCCGTTCCCGGTGCATTCCCGAAACTGCCATCGTCTGCATCTACCGTATGGAACCCCTCCGTGTTGTTCCAGGTAACGGTATCCCCGACCTGAACCGTGACCGAGGTAGGCTGATACTCAAAATTGACAACATTCACAGTTTCGCCGCCATTGGCATAAGCAAGGCGCGTTCCCCCGTAAAATACGGCAACAACCATTACCAGCGTGAGTATGACGAACTTCTTTGTAAGCATGATGGAGTTCCTTGTAGAAAAACGGTTGTGTAGTTGCCACTAACAATAGAAAGTGTTATTCGTTCCAAAATAAATACATAGTTACTTGAAATTAGGAGTACGGTACTAGGGCGTGTCTGGGAACTCAAAGGACATCTCTCGCTAAATCTATTTTCGGGCAGATTTCGCCGACTAACCTTCCCAAAATAGGGATTATTGAGCGTTAAAGTATGTTTGTAAACCCACGATAAGCAGTTCATGGACATGCTCTAAAACAAAACAAGCTCTCTGCCAAATCACGCCCCGTCTATGAAAATAAGAGCTAATCAGAATATTGCTCCCCGGCGATTTCCTCTTAAAGCCCCTATTCTGAGTCCAACATCAGATTTCATATACTTCTCAGAGCAACGGTTGTGCAAGTTGTTACCCGTCAACTTGTTAAAAAGGTATGTCTACAGTGTCACCATACCCACCTTCCGAAAATAAAAAAGCCCACCTTTCGGAGAGACAGTGGCTCCTACTCATACATGTAATTTTGGGTCATCACTTGACAGAATGCGAAACTTTGTGCTACATAAAGCCTTGCTGTATTACGTTATTACAACCGAGGTATTAATGTCCAAAAAAAAGGTAGTAAGAATTCTCACACTGAACGCGAGAAACGCAGAAACAGGGAATTAGTCCGACAAGTGAATCAACAGGCTGAAACACGCCCAGAATTTGACGAACTTTTCCTTAAACTCAAGTCTGCCATTGAACGCTATGGCACCATAGCGATTTTAAATGCGGTAATCGGTCACTTACATGAGATCGAGAATCGAAATGACACGATCATGCATTTGCCGTGGCGGCTCGAATTACTAATTAGGTGGGCTTATCAATACGGTAAAATCGACTATAGCACGCGTCCGCACCTGACAAATTTGTCTTACCGTAGAATGCGTGAATATATATATTCAATGTTTGGTGCAAAAGATCCTTTCTTAACAGACGGGGGTAAAACTGGATTTCGTAAATTCTTTTTCCGAACATTACACCAACAAATTCCCTACCAAAATGAATTCAATTATCGTCCGATAATACGTCAACTCATATGGTTCAGCGAAACTCTTGCGGGGCAACGGTTGGCAGATAGTTTTCATCAAAGGACTGGGTTAACTATTGAAGAGTTTTTTATTGTAGCAATCGCCGCTTGGCAGTACGTGCTGAAATTTCGGAACCGCTCTATTCCTCTATCTAACCTGAAAGTATTAACACCTGACAAGGTAGAGCAATTCTTTAAAGTAACCGCTATGACACCAGAACAAGCACAACAATACGTTCAGTCGCACCCACAACAGGTAAAAGTTCCTTATTTGCAACAACTAGATGCGTTTCCGCTTGACCTCTTCCCATTTCTAAAAAGTGGAGACGAGTACACTGCCTACTCTCTTCATACCATTGAAAGAATGATGGATATTTTCGTATATGATACACTAAAACAAAATGGAATTATTGAGGCAACCACTGATTTTGGGGCCGCTTTTGAAGCGTATGTGGAACACGGAGTTCAATACCTTAATCTATCATATTTTAGTGAAAGCCATCAACGACAAGCGGGATTTTCTAAACAAGTGGATTTAATAGTCCCATTGTCTACTTCTACAGTATTAGTAGAAGCCAAAAGTACAAACCTAAGTCGAATAGCACGAGTTTGTCCGAACGATGATATTTTGGTAAATGCGATTAGCGATTCAGTAATTGATGCTACAGTTCAGATTGCATCAGTGGCGACCGAATTGTTAAACAACAAAGACAACCTAAACATTCCCGACCGTAAAATTTTTTTTGGGCTAATCGTAACCTATGGGTTATATCTTGTAAATCCCGAATCGGAACTGTGGAATCAAATCATTCACCCTGAAGTATTACGGAGGTTGAAGGAGCATGGAATTTCGTCATTACCATTTCGTCCTGAGAATCTTCTTGTAATAGACATTTCAGAATACGAAGAACTGCAATCGTATGTAAAGCAAACTGGTAGACCACTAGAAGAGATATTGGCTGACTGGGCACAGATTCAATCGTCTACAAATCCGCAAGATGGATATATACTTTTACGCCAGTATTTGCGAAATCAGAACCCCCCTCGCGTTTTATTGGATTATCATACGGATGCATGGGATAATAAGATTAGAAGTGTTGTCGAAAGCTCTGGTACGAACGAATAGTATATTTTGGTTCTGTAATCTCCTACAACCTCCTATCAATCCACCCCACCTTGCCATTGCGTAGAGGGGCAGGGGCGGTCAGATTCCCTTCTTGCCCATCCTCCGCAGACAACTCGCACCGATATTGCTTATGGCCAGTTAAGTGACTACCTTAAATCGCTTACCCGTTCACTTCGGAAGAACAAAAACTGGTCTGTGCCCTCGTCGAAAAAATTTGGATAAATGAAAACGGACTTGACCATGTAGAGATCAAGTCCGCTTTCAAACTACTACTCGCTACAACCGCAAAAGATTAATCTTTCACCATTGCGCTAATGACGGAGAGGGGGGGATTCGAACCCCCGGTTGCTGTTAACAACACACGATTTCCAGTCGTGCACAATCGGCCACTCTGTCACCTCTCCAGAGATGTATAGGGTATGTGGCGACAACAGAGCCATTATATCCGAAATAGCGGGTGGGTCAATAAATGAGTAAGAATTTTTTACACCCGCCGCGCCATCAAGTAATGGGTTCCAATCTCTGCCATTTCAAACGGGTCGCCATAAGTGGCAAAGCCGAGTGCTGTATAAAACGGTTCCGCCGTAACGCGGGCATTGCACCATAACCACGTTGCGCCCCGTGCGCGTAAGGCGATCAATGCCGCATCAATCAACGCCCGTCCCACCCCTTGCCCTTGTAGGGAAGGTTCAACCGCCATGCCGCGCAATCGCCAATCGCTATGGGGGGTATCATACGTGGGAACCCGTGAATCCAGCGCAAACAGTTCGTAGTAGAGCGAAGCAACGCCGACCAATATGTCTGCCTCCGTAAACGCACCCAGATGAAAGGCAGAAGGATCGGCATCTACTTGATAGTCAGCACGCTCCGGTGGTTGACCGGGGCGCAACACCCGCAGACGTAAATCATGGGTGTCGCGGGCAGGAATAGGGTGAATGGTCAGTGAAATCGAATCAGTCATACCTTAAACATAAGTTGTTCCCCGTCTTCTGCAAATTGAAGTGCAACCGGCATACGCACCCAGGGGCGGATAGGGGTACCATCCCGCCCCCGCGCAAGGTCATGGGCAAATTTGCCCTCTTGCCCGAACTGCGCGGCGATTAGCTCCGCGGACAAACCGGCAAACGCCCCGACCGTATTAATTGCCCACCCATGCAGATGGGTGCGGGTTGCTTCTGAAAGCGGCAACAGTGTAAGGGGTTGTACGGCAAGTGCCGTGACAACCTGCGACGGTTCCACAAAACGTACGTATCCCCTTCGCGTCATCCTCGCAACAGTTCGGGCACTAAACGGGGTGGGGGCAATCGCAATAGAAGGGGTCTGATTGCTGATCGCCCGTACACTGCGCCCCAAGATGCGGGCAAATTCAATTTGCGCAGGGCGCGTTGCTACCGGGATTTCAATTAAAAAATAAGGATGTTGCGGGTCAGGGACAATTTCCACCTGATGGGTTTCTTGGCGTACCGTATCCAATAAATAGGTCAACAATTCCGCATCCCGTATCAACTCGGCGGGAGCAGCGATTCCAGTTTTGCTTAGCGCACGCGCCTCTTCTTCGGTTTGACTGCGATATACGCCGTGCCGTTCGGCAATCGCACAACAGGCATACACTGCCCGATTTTCCAATAAAATCAGCGGGAGGGGGGCAGACAGTGCGTAGTCAAGCCGATAACGTGTTGTGGCAAAATAAGTGAAGGAGAGGCAGGCGATCATACCAACTATTTGGTAATGGGAACGGATGTTCTGATTTACTATAAAGAGGGTTGGTGAAAAACAGATGTATAGTAGACAAATCAGCGTGAAAAATTATTCATATGACACAGAGGGCAACTTATGCTCCTTTATCGCCCGGTGGGGCTTGCCGAACTTCGGCTCATCGCGGATAGTGGATTCAAGGCGTTTCCACCACGCCTTACCCATCAACCGATTTTTTATCCCGTACTAAACGAAGCCTACGCTATCCAGATTGCCCACGATTGGAACACCAACGACCCCGCATCGGGCTATGCGGGCTTTGTCACCCGTTTTGAAGTAGAGGATACCTACATTGGGCAATTCCCGGTACAAACCGTAGGGGCACGTACCCACCAGGAATTGTGGATACCCGCCGAAGAATTAACAACCTTCAATGCCCATATCGTTGGCACAATTGCAGTCATTGATGCGTTCTACGGCACCGAATTTAGGGGCGACATAGACCCGACGACCCGCTTACCCCGTTTATAAACGTGCGTGTGCGTGGGATTGCCCGCTTTGCTGTTTACCTCTATACTCGCCTTACTTCAGATAGAGCGAACATGGTTCGCTACGGCGAATCACGAAACCTGTGATGGCGGTAGAGTATTTTGCTCTACATGCGCCATCGTTCAGGGCGGAACGGAGGGGCGATGCGTCTATTGCTTTCCATTGCCAGAGGTATAGATTGGCTTACGGAACAGATAGGACGGTTGGCGGTGTTAATTGTCCCGCTTTTGGTCGTAATCGGCTTTACCAATGTTGTTACCCGCTTTGTGGGGCGTGCCATTGGGCAACGGTTATCATCCAATGCCGTGATTGAATGGCAATGGTACCTCTTTTCTATCCTCTTTTTACTCAGCTTTGCCTACATCCTTAAACACAACGTCAATGTGCGCGTAGATTTTCTTTACGCCAATTGGACACCGAAACGAAGGGCAACGGTGGATTTAATTGGTACCCTGCTCTTCATTATTCCCTTTTGTATTATGGGGATGTATTACTCGTGGGGTCCAATTTTGACATCGTGGGGGCGGCAATTTGATGGCTCCTGGGGTACATGGGAAATTTCCCCCGACCCCGAAGGGTTGCCCCGTGCACCTATTAAGAGCATGATTCTCGTCGGTTTGGGCTTGCTCTTACTCCAATCCCTTTCTCAAACCATTAAATACATTGCTGTTCTTAATGGAACCATAAGCGGAACCGAAGCAGAACAAATTGAAGAATATCACGCGGCACGGGTCGAATAGGAGGCAGAAACCCGATGGAAATGTTCATGGAGTGGTTGCCGGTCATCATGTTCGCGGGATTCTTCTTGCTGTTGGCAAGCGGCTTTCCGGTAGCATTTTCCTTCGTCGGAACCGGGATAACGTTCGGATTAATCGGGTATGCGTTGGGGGTTTTTGACCCGGCACGTCTGAATGGATTGCAAAGCCAATGGTTCCGCACCATGTCCGATTTTACCCTGCTGGCGATTCCCTTTTTTATCTTTCTGGGTGCAATACTGGAGAAGTCGGGGCTGGCAGAGGAGCTACTGGAAACAGTGGGGATTTTGATGGGTCCCGTGCGTGGCGGTATCGCCATCGCCGTGATTATTGTAGGTACCATTCTCGCGGCGACAACGGGGGTAGTGGCGGCAACCGTGATTGCGATGGGGTTGATTTCACTGCCTTTGATGACCCGCCTCGGCTACGACAAGCGGTTGGCAACCGGCGCGATTGCGGCTTCGGGAACGTTGGCGCAGATGATTCCACCCAGTCTGGTCTTAGTCGTGCTTAGTGACCAAATCGGGGTGTCGGTGGGTAAATTGTTTGCGGGGGCGTTGGTGCCGGGGTTATTGCTGGCGGGGAGCTATCTGCTCTACACGCTTATCGTTGCCTATGTCAAACCGGAGACCGCGCCGCCATTGCCCCTTGAAATGCGAAACATCTCCGCAGGCGCATTGGCGTTAAAAGTACTTCGCGCATTAATTCCCCCGGTGGTTTTGATTCTTTCCGTACTGGGAACGATTTTTGGCGGCTACGCAACCCCGACCGAAGCCGGAGCCGTAGGGGCAGTGGGCGTTACCATTCTCGCCGCACTCAATGGTAAATTCAGTCGCAAATTAATCTGGGATGCCTCCCTTGCCACCGCCCGCACTACCACGCTGGTGATCATGATTCTCTTCTGCTCCACCTTCTTCGCGTTGGTTTTTGACACCCTGGGGGGAAGCGAATTTTTCAAAAATCTACTCCTTAACCTCTCCGGCAACAATATCTATACCTTCCTGCTGGTAGCAAACATTGTGGTCTTTTTGCTCGGGGTTCCGCTCGAATTTGTGGAAATCTGTTTTATCGTGATGCCCCTCTTTGTTCCTGCCGCGCTTGCCCTGGGTTTTACGGAAGATATGATGGTCTGGTTTGGTGTAGTAATGGCAATCAACCTTCAAACGGCATTCATTTCGCCGCCGGTGGGCTTCTCGCTCTTTTATTTACAGAGCGTGAAACCGGAGGAGGTGAAGACCTCCGACATCCACATGGGGGCATGGCCCTTTGTAGCGATACAAATAGCTATATTAATATTGGTCATTGCGGTTCCCGATACAGTTCTCTGGTTGGTGCGGGCAACAGGGCTGGATTGAACAAAGGGGTACCCTGTTTGATCGCCTGAAGTGCGTAGCTTCGAGAAATTTCGAGAAATCA
>CBKYSX010000123.1:0-8696 GCA_966690745.1 uncultured Ardenticatenales bacterium | reverse complement strand
AATCACATGGTCGGCGGTAATCACCAACTCGTTGCCAATTACCACACCTGAGGCGGATTGGCGGCGGCGGGCATCTACGGTAACAAGTGCGGGGCTAATACGTTCAACGGCATCTGCCATGCCGTTGGAAAGGTCAGTTAGGGTTGTCATAGAAGACTCCTTGATAAGTTGTGAAATAGGACGCAGGACGCAGGAACGGCTTTTCGACCACAAAGAACCGATGTGTTTCACCTTACGTTGTTTCTGCTTTCCGCTTTCTGCGTCCCGTGTAACTACCCTAACTATAGCCACCTCCTATTTCGATTACATCACCGATGCGAGGGGGAACCCCACTAGACAAAAGGGGAGGGTGATAATCACCCTCCCCTCTGGTTCGCAAACGTTTGCCATCCCCTTTTAATTTTGATTGCTACCGTCCTCGACCCACCTGCACCGCCAGCACCCCGATGACTGCCAGTCCCAACCCCACAATCTGCCGTAACTCCAGCGTTTCGCCCAAAAAGAGGAATGCCAATAGCGCGATTTGTACCGTCATAGTGTTGTTGATAACGCTGGATTCAATCGCAGGAAGGGTGCGGAGGGTATGATTCCATAGGGTGAAGGCGAACGCAGTATTGACCACTGCCAGAAAAACGATGATGAGCCACGTTTGCCATGAGAGAGATACTAACCCTTCCACAGCTACTCCGACCCCCATCATTAACAACGCCCCAATCGTCATACTTACGCCGGTGACCACCAACGGAACCGGAATCGCCTGATTGATTTTGCGCCCCATCAAGGCAGAGGCGGCATTCGCCAGCAATCCCAATATTCCAAATACCAGACCAATCCTCTGTTCGGCGGGAATATCAATCGGGAAAAAGTAAACCACGGTGCCAATCGTCGCCAGAAACAAACCCGCCCATTGCATCCACGATAACCGTTCACCCAAACTCCTCTGCCCCACCACCGCCACAATGACCGGAGTCATGGATAAAAGCAGGGTCAGCGTGGCGGCGGGTAAGACTACGAGCGAGACATGGCTTCCCGTCGGGTTAACCCTCGTAATGCAGTACGGGCACGGGGGTTCGCCAACATTACCGGAATCAGACACGAAGCGGCAAGTACGTAGCGTAGAGAGGCAAACGTAATCGCCGGTACCTCCTCACGCAATCCGATTTTGATAAAGACCCACGACAACGACCACAAAAACGTCACCAACAATGCCTGCAAAATCGCAATCAGATGTGGAGAAAAGCGGGAAGGGGTTATTTCGGATTCGGAGACCATAAGGAGCGGTGTTTCTGTCGAATGGTTCGTTGTTCTGCTAATCCTGCATCACTGCTATCCATTCCACAGATGCCCGTATTTGATAGCCCCGTCCTTCAGGTCGGGGAAAAAGATTTATAGCGAGACGGACTTCATTTCCACAACGGAGCAGGGTATACTAGAGGGCATTATTCGATTCACAAAACGCCTCCATATCCCTATGCCCACCTATCCCTTCCTTCAAGTAGATGCCTTCACCACCCAGCCCTTCGGTGGCAACCCTTGTGCCGTCTTTTTTGAATGTGACGATTTGAGTGATGAAACCATGCTTGCCATCGCCCGCGAAATGAATCTATCGGAAACATCCTTCGTCCTATCTTCTTCAATTGACGATATTCGTGCCCGCTATTTCACTCCTTCTGAAGAAATCCCGATGGCGGGGCACCCCACTATCGCCACCGCCTTTGCGCTCGTTGCTACCAATCGCTTTGCCCTCAAAGGTGATACAACCCGCCTGATGTTAGAGTTGCAGGTGGGACCATTGGAGGTGGATATTCATGCCAACAATGGATCCGTAACCAACATTGTCATGACCCAAAAGCCGCCTGTATTTTCCACGATTCATAACCCCGATGAGGTCATGCCCATTTTTGGACTCACGGCCGACGACTTGATTCCCGAAAAACCGATTCAAACCGTCAGTACCGGAACGCCACAATTGATGATTGCCGTGCGTGACCATGAAACTCTACGACGCGCCACCGTAGACCATGTTGCCTATATGAACTACCGTGCCCGCAGTGATTTTTTTAGTACCCATATGTTTGCACTGGGTGGTATCACCTCGCAGGGTGACACCTTTGCGAGGCACTTTGTCACCCCGCCCGATTTGGTGGAAGACCCCGTAACCGGCTCCGCCACAGGGGGCATGGGCGCGTATCTCCGGCATCATCGCCTGATTGAAAAACCAACATTTATTGCAGAACAGGGGCATTGGATGGGGCGACCCGGCATGGTGCAGGTCGAAATCGGGGGAACCCCGGAAGCCATTACCAGTGTAAAAATTGGCGGACCGGCGGTGGCAGTATTGGAAGGGGTATTGCGGTTATGAGCAGACGTTACCAGGACGCGCCCCCACCCCTCGCGCCCCGCACCACAGGGGAAATCATTGCCGAACAGCAAGCCGAACTTCGGAAGCAATGGGAGGAAGAGAAAGCCGAAAAAGGTAAGCCCAAACCTGTTCGGATTTATAGCGGTACGGCATATACCCTAAGTTTGGTAGTATCCGTAGTATTTCTTGCATTTGCCTTGCTATATGCTATTACGAAAGGCGGGGTAATCATTGCTCTGTGCTCCTCGCTTGTTGGGGGCGTTGTGGGGTTTATCGCGGGAAGCCTAAACTTTACCGATTGGGAGCTTAGCTCTCATCAACGGCTGGACAAACTACAAAAGAGCATAGCCCTTGTAGGATGGTGTATTTTGATTTTTGGCGAAATCGTTTTGTCATTTTTCTTGGATTATGGCGAATCACGGCTTTACCAGTTTATCTTATTTTATCCTTTCGTTGCCGCGCTTTGGAGTGGGCTATTAATTGAAATATTACTGGTTTATAGGTTCCATAAAGAGTCTAACACCCCACCTGAAACAAAATTGTGATGGATAGTCGCAGTCTCGGCTGGCTTCTCTAATTTGAAAAAGACGCTTTCTCTTCGCTCCTTCGTACCCGTGCCCACAACCACGCCACACTTACCCCCCAAATCGGCAAACTGGCGGGCATGATTAATAAATAATCCGCCTGCGGTAACGGCATCAGAGCCGTTATATCTGTCGCAAAAATCAATCCCCAGTAGGCAACCACCATATAAAAATAGGCGGCAATGGTATAGGCGATCAACCACCGCGTTTCCCGATTCAATAAGGCTACCGGAACCAGCCACACCAGATATTGAATCGCAAAGGCATGGGTGACGGCGAAAAACGCCACCAGAATTGTCAAGAGGGCGGCAGGAGCCGATTGATGCCGAGCCTTAATCCACCACACCACCGCCAACAGCCCTATTGTGATATACCGTCCGTATTCCACTGCCCACTGTAGCCAGCGTCCATCCCCGCCGACTTCCCGCGCCAACCGTGCAAAATAGGTATAACCATAAATGCCAATACCAAAATTATAACCAATCGCTCGTTGCACTACCTCCCAAAATTGAGCGTTGAATAGTAGGGTATAGAGCAATACCCCCAACAGTGGTACAGCCCCCATAGCCGCTATAAATAGTGCCCGCTGACTCCACCCCTTTACATTCGGTAACAGTGCAGGCAACGCCAACACAGGATAGCTCTTCGTCAATATCCCCAGCCCCAACCATGCACCTGCCCCCATACTCTGTTGTTGTACAGACAGCACCCCTGGCGGCAATGCCATAAAAACAGTTGCCAGTACCATCCACAACACAGGTTCGGCATCAAACTGTCCATGATAGGCGCAGACCAACACCGGCACGGGATTCAATGCGTACAACATTCCTAAGCGTTCCGCTTCCCCCGCCGTTCCGGCACGACCCTGTGCTACCCGCCAAAACCAAACCAAGACTACCGCTATCGCCACATCCGCCGCAATTGGGAGCAATTTGACCACTTTGGCATAAGCGATCCCACTCCCCTCCGCAATCCCCCGCGCACCCGCCAGCCAATAGAGATGCAAAGGTAAATAGGGATGTCGGTTCACCGTTGCTTCGGATGTGTAAACATCGGTACCACTCCGTACCAAATCCGCCACCACCTCATAAGATTGAATGTCAAAGGGTGCGCCGTTCTCCAATAACAGAGCAGGAACCAGGCGAACCAACAATGCTACCGCCACAATTGCCCACAACGACCATCGCGCCCAACGGGTGACAGGGGTGCGACTAGCCCCCAGATAGGTAATTAGAAGCAGAAACGACCAGAATAATGCAAATTGGAGCATGGATGTCAGGGGTAATAGTGAGGTTAGTGTAAAAAAGTGAACAGAGGTAGATAGAAACCCATCGTATTTTTTAGCGGGGGAAACGCACTATACCGATAGAGCCTCTAATGAACCCATCCGTTGTACCGCCGTTCGCTACTGTAGCACAACCCGTAGGAACAGGTGAAACCGCACCGTTCTTTCACCCACAAGGGAGATGCAGTTTATGAATCGTCACAGTCGTATCCTGATTGCCCTCTTCATTTTATTGTCAGGGCTGGCACTAGTTCCCCAAATCAATTTGTATGCGGGGGTCGTGAGTTGGCAACGTTTTGCCGGGGGCTACGAAGATGTGGTCACGGTGACATTAGTGCGCTATCTGGACAATGCCACCGCAGGCGGCAACCTTGAAGTCCGCGCCACCAACACCGCCGGAGGCAATGCCACCCTCACGGTCTGGCGTGCCAGCGATAATGCCTTCATAGGAACCATGACCTACACCGGCTCCGACCACTACGGCTTGTTTGCCCAGGAAGATAACCCCGAATTTATTACGGTTCGGAGCAGTGCGGGGGGGTCTACCACGGTTCCCGTCCCCGAAGTCCCTACTGCCATTGAACTCTCTACTATCGTCGTAGAGCAAAATGGACCCGATTGGGGCGCAGGAATCACCGGGGTAGCCTTAGCCGCGCTTGCAGGGCTTGCAGTATTCGCCCTGATACGCCGCCGCTAAGGTTTAGAAGCAAATCAAAAAGGACCGACAACGCTGTCGGTCTTTTTTGTTGCATACAGAAAAACGATCCCGCCAGCCAGAAATTCTGTAACAAAAACGGTTGTTATTGCCCTCAATGCCATTCCGCCATCGAATCCGGTTGAAGGATAATATTTCGTTCTGTATTTAATGATTGAACACTAAACTATAGAAGACCCAAAAAGATGTAAGGTTATTGCCAATCTTGCTGTCCTAATATAAAGAATAATCCTCAAAAAATAGTCATATCTACCATACTAATAAAAAAGGGGAGACAACCTATTTCAATCCATGACCTGCTTTAGTCATGCGGTTGCAGATCCCGCAAAAATGACTATATTGATGATGCTTGGAGCTTTCAAGCGAAATTAATGGGTTAATTGTAGTTTTTAAGCGACTACAGTCTTGAAAACCCATCAGAAATCCTTATAAAGGAGTGCAAAACTATGGTTCGGACTATCAAAACAACTGCCTTCCTTCTGTTAGCCATGGTACTGATGATTTCATCAGTTTCCGTTGCATCGGCTGAAACCACCACTGTAGATTTGTACGACGTACAATATCGCATGGTGGGAACCGCTTCGATGACCCCGATGGAAGATGGCACCACAGAAGTGACTGTACAAGTCAATGGAATGGCTCCTTCTGGCGGTGACCGCCGTCTGGCAATTACCGAAGTCGGTTACTGTGACCCGATGGGCGATTTCTCTACCGCCGGGGACGACACCCAGGCATTGCCCAATGTTCAGTTCTATGCCAGTGGTAGTGCTGATTCCAAATTTGTGGTTGATGATGTAGATGTTGCCGCGCTTGCCGATGCGAATGGTTCCGCCCTGGTCATTTACGCCGATACCGGTGATGAACCCGGTGCCCGCATTATCTGTGGCGTAATTGCCGCCGGACCTGCCCCGGAAGCTCCTGCCGAAGAAGCCCCGGCTGAAGAAACGCCGGCAGAAGCGGCTACCCCCGTTGCCGAAACCCCGGCTGAGGAAACCCCCGCCGAAGAGGCACCCGCTGAGGAAACGCCTGCTGAAGAAGCCACCGAACGCACCTTTGAAGATGCTTTGAACGAAGGGTACGGGGTCATTCTGCGCGACGTGCAAGGGCGTGATGTTGGCTTTGGCTTCATGCTGGAATCTAACGACGGCGAAGGGATTGTAAGTTTCTTCGTTGAAGGCATGGAAGCCGTTGGGGGCAACCGCCGCGTTGCTTTGACAAGTACCAATGTGTGTGAAGGTCCGGATTTCGCCAGCGCGGGCGATGAAGTAACCGCCCTGCCGGATGTCCAATTCTACTCCAGTGGTTCTGCTGATTATGGTCAAGTTCTTGCCGACCTGGATGTATCCACATTGAATGATGCCGATGGCAGTGCGATGGTTATCTATGCTGACACCGGCGAAGAACCGGGTCCGCGTATTATCTGTGGTTCCGTCATTACCGCAGAAGCCATGTTGAACTATCTCGGTACCAATGTGGAAGATTTCGCCGCTGTCGTAACGTTCCTCGCATTGGGTGGCTAAGCACTTCCTTTTGTTAAGTACCTTGCTCTAGCAAAGGAGGGCAGTCTAAGGACTGCCCTCCTTTTTTATACTCTAAAAATTTAGAAGTTACGCACTTGAAAAAAGAAATAAGCATGACTTCTACAATTATTCGACTTGTGTTGATATCCCGGAAATATGGTTGCAATTGAGTGAAAAAGTCGTTATAGTGACAGATACTTGCATCAAAAAACACCATTAAGAAGTTCCTGTACGCTTAATGGTATTTTTGTATAAAAACGTATAACCAACATCACTCATCCCACAAGGAGCAATATGATGGTAACAGCAACAAAAACCGCACTATTGGCTGTTCTGGTACTCCTCCTTACCTTATTAACCACTTCCCTTGCCACCGCCACCGGTCCGATCAGCACTGAATTGTATGATGTACAAGGGCGGGTGGTTGGCTCCGCTACTTTAACCGGTATGGAAGACGGAATGACTGAAGTGGTGATCAAAGTAGCAGGGATGGATACGGTGGGTGGGGATCGCCGTGTTGCCATTACAGAACATGGTTACTGTAGTGATGATGGCGATTACAGCAGTGCGGGGGATGATATACAGGCATTACCCAATATTCAGTTTTATGTCAATGGCGGTGCTGATTACAAATATGTAGTCGAAGGGGTAGACATTGCCGCACTTGCCGATAGTGATGGAAGCACATTGGTGATTTATGCCGATGCAGGCGACAACCCCGGCACACGCATTATCTGCGGCTTACTCCACGAAGATTCCGCATTGTGGGATGCAAACACCGAACCACCCCCCGCCGAAGAAGCTCCGGCAACACCCGACACTGACGTTGTTGCAACCCCGGAAGTTGAAGATGCCGCTACGCCCGAAACAGAAGAGGCGGCGACCCCTGCAACCGAAGATGCCGCCACCCCCGAAACGACCGACAGTGAACGCACCCTTGAAGATGCACTCAATGAAGGCTATGGAGCCGTATTGCGAGATGTGCAAGGGCGGGCTGTCGGGCTGGCACTCATGCTGGAAACCAATGACGGCCAAGCCGGTGTCACCTTCTATTTGGAAGGGATGCAGGCGGTTGGCGGCGACCGCCGGGTCGCGCTTACCGAAACCAATGTGTGCGAAGCCCCGGAATTTAGCAGTGCCGGAGCGGAAGTTGCCACTCTGCCCAACGTACAGTTTTATTCGGTCGGAGCGGCGGATTACAGCAAAATGATTCCCGATTTAGACCTGGACAGCCTTGCTGACGAAAACGGCAGTGCTGTGGTGATTTACGCCGACGCGGGCGATGCCCCCGGCGCACGGATTATCTGCGGTTCAATCACGTCAGCGGCAGAGACTCTTGGTTACTATGGCGTAACCGTCGAGGAATTTGCTACGTTTGTAACACTCGTAGCACTGGAATCCTAACCATTCAGGTATCAAAATCGCCAAAAACAGAGCAGTTTTAAAACTGCTCTGTTTTTTATGTATTTTTTTATATATTTCCTACACACTATAGAGGGGTACTGTAGGCAAGGACCAAAGCGATTAGCCGGCATACGTTGTATACTTGAACATCTGTACAATCTTACCAAAGTAAGTGGCGAAAACTAACGAAAGTGAGTAGGATAGTGCCACTATTGGACCAGTACAGGGCAAGCGATTGGATTGAATTCCAATCGTTTTGTGTTCTCCATCAACCTTAAGCGATTGTAAGGGGTAAAAACCCATGCGGGGATTCATTCCCGCCCGTCTGAATGAGCGTTTCACAGGCAAACAACCTTACGGGCACTTGACGCACAAGGTAGGATTGGAGTAGTACGCCGTAGCATTTGTTTATAAAACAATAACAAACAACGTAAGCTATAGACTACGAGCACAGAACCATCAAAGGATGCGCTGATGTCGCTTTATTTTACAGTGGGCGAAGCCAACCACCTCCTACCACGAGTCCGCCCCCTTGCTACCACGGTGATGCGGCTACATGGGGAGATTATTACCCTAAGCAGTGAGATAGAGGGCGTTTTAGAAAAAAGCCGTTTTGATAGCGGCAGTCGCGCCGCCAGTGAAATGGTGTTACTGTTTCAACGGTACGAAGCCGCCATGAAACACCTGAACCGCATCGGGGTGCAAGTGAAAGACCCCGCCACCGGCTTATGTGATTTCCCCGCTCGCTACGATGGACGTGAAATATTACTTTGTTGGCGCGTAGGCGAGGCGCAGGTGGAATGGTGGCACGACCATACAAGTGGTT
>CBKYSX010000122.1:0-8738 GCA_966690745.1 uncultured Ardenticatenales bacterium | reverse complement strand
GAAGGAAACGCCCCGCAATGCCTGAACTTCAATGTCCCCCATCTGATAAACTTTCCAAATTTCTTCTGCCCGAATGACAGGTGCTTTGGTCATGGGTTATAACCTTATTAATTCCAGAGCATTTCCTAATTCCCACCGCCAGTTCCGTTGCACTTCACTGGCGGCTACTAATAAGCTCAACGACCAAATCCGTTGCCGTATAGCTTATCAGTAGTCCCTAGTAGAGCGATAGCGGAACTAGGGGGAGGGCGGAAATACCTATGCTCGCCTATTGGAACGGATCCAGCGGGTTTTCGTTGGGGCGGATGACTATCGTATCCCCTTCATTTAAGCCACTGGTCACTTCGCTAAATTCTTCGTTACGTAGCCCCACCGTAATTTGTACCTGTTCAATGCCCGTCAACGTCTGCCGTTCGGCAAACAGTTGCCCGTTGGTACGGTCAATAATCACCATGCGGTTGGGAATAATCAGAATATCGTCCCGTACCTCGGTGGTAATGTCCACGTTCGCCGTCATCCCTGCCCGCAGGGTGGGGGCATTGGTGGCATCCAGAATAATTCGTACCGGATAACTAACCACCCCTTCCACGGAAGTGGGAACCGGAGCGATAAATTCAATCTCGCCGGGGATTTCGGTATCCGGCAGGGAATCTACAAAGACCGTTACCTGATCGCCTATTTCCACTTGCCCGATGTCTACCTCGTCCACTTCCACCTCAATACGGAAGGCGGACAAATCTACCAGTGTCACCATCGGGCTTCCGGTAGCGATAATCTCACCCGCCTTTGCGCCCAACCGCCCGATGACACCATCGAAAGGGGCAGTGAGTTCGGCATTGGCAAGGTTGTTCTCGGCTTGCTCCAATTGTAGTTCAGCCTGGCGCAGGGTGGCTTCCGAGGCTTCGATTTCCTGTTCGCTTGCCCCTTCACGCAATTGGCGCAGGGTGGCTTCCGCCTGTGCTACCTGTGCTTCCGCCGCGCTAATATCAATGTTGCCATCCCCCGACAGCAAACGGTCTAAATTTGCCTGCGCCTGTGTTACCTGTGCTTCGGCATTGGCAATGGAGGCATCGCTGAGTACACGGTCCAGGTTTGCCTGGGCGGAAGCCACACTGGAGCGGGCTTGCGCCAATTGCTCTTCAGACGGACCCGCTATCACATTATCATAGTTTGCCTGGGCGACTTCGTATGCAATGGTGGCGTTCTGCAATTCCGCACTTTGAGGCAGGGCTGAAATATCAGGACGGTCGCGCACCAAATCATAGGCGGCTTGCGCGGTTTGCAGGTTAATCCGCGCCCGTTCCAATTCCGCCGTAGCACTGGTCAGTTGGGCGGCATCAGGACCGGCTTGTAAAGTGGCAAGTGCCGCCTGTGCCGCTTCCAATTGTGCCCGCGCCGCATCAATTTCCGATTGGCGCGTGGCATACAATTGGTTCAGGGTAGCCTGAGCACTTTCCAAAGCGGCACGGGCGGCGGTGACATCAGTGCCTGCCTGCAACCGTTCAAGACCAGCTTGCGCCGATGCTAATTGGGCTTCCGCCGCCGCAATGTCTTCTTCGGAGCCGGGGTTTTGTAATTGTTCCAGCCGCGCCGCCTGTGCATCCACATTGGCTTCCGCCTGAGCAACGGCGAATTCAAGGTCTTTAGTATCCAAACGCGCCAACACCTGCCCTGCGGTGACACTTTCCCCTTCGGCAACCAACACATCAGCAACCCGTCCGGGGCTGTCAAAATTTAAGGAAATTTGTTGGTTGGCTTCGACATTCCCTGTAGCATTAACGGTGGCGGCAATCGAACCCCGTTCCACCGTAACCGAATCGGTGATGGTGAGAGGGGGTTGGGAGGTAGTAATAATTTGGTTCCAGTTGAACGCGACAACAACAGCAACTATCGCAAGCAGGATACCTGCGCCTATCAATACTCGTCTCATAATGTACGCGACCTTATGGGAGGGTGTTCCTCACGATGGTACCAGGTGTGGTTAAGAGCAGAAAATATTTTTTAGGGGATGAAGGGTTCGATGATTGTACTTCAACCCTATCATAAATCTCGAAAAGGGCTGTGACCTGTCGAACAGCCTGCTATACGGGAGATGAAGTGGGTTGGTTGTAAAGAAAGAGCCGGAAATCACAAAAAAACCGAGTTTTTCATCCGTAAACTCGGTTTCGATGAGTTAGAGTGATCCGCCACGGCAGAAAAAAAGAGCGGTGTTGATGTTCAACACCGCTCGCGGAAAATTTGTGACAGTTCTTTAGGAATTAGTCGCCCGCTTCGGCAAGATAGGTATCAAAGCGAAGCGCACCTTCCCGTACCGCATCTCGCATGAATACCAACCAGCTATAATCCGCTTCCAAATGGCGTACTCCGGCATCTGCCAATGCCCGCGAAATGAAAGGTTCGGAATGGTCGCGGATATGTCGCCATTCGTTCAGGCGCATATGGTACAGGGTCAATTGCTCTTCCAACAGGCGGGGCAGTTGATGGGGGGTCAAAATCCAGCAGAAGTAGACTTTGGTAAGGAGTTCATCCCGCACCTGTCGTTCTTCCATCACGGGTTGCCCCAACCAGCGCATTAATTCTTCGCGCCCGGTTTCGGTCAGGCTAAAGACCTTTTTAGGAGGATTGCTTTTTTGCAATACCAGCTCGCTGGCAATCCACCCCGTTTCTTCCATGCTTTTGAGATAAGCATAGATTTGGCTGATATTGACATGGCAAATCGAACGGAGACCGCGTTCAAATTCGGTGTCAATATCATACCCGTGCATGGGTTGATTCATTAACAGACCAAGGATTGCGTGACGTGCTGACATGAGTTCACTCCCTTAACCATCATCCGATGGGCGACCGTCGGAATGACCAAACTGGTGTAACTGTGGCTTATCACCCTCCTGATTCACCTGTTGAATCGGGGATGACAATCGTGCCTTCTTGTTAGGTTAAGACGAAGTGACGAACCGTTTTGGATTTACCTACTACATCCCTTATTACTTAGGAACCGACTAGTACTTTCGTGTAATAGACACATATAAAATAGTCCTATTTTTCAAATAACCTTCTTTTTTCATCGAAAATAAGTATTTTTGAAGGATTAGGAAAGAGATTCATCACATTGTGCCTTTTGGCTACAACTGCGGCAACGGGCGGGTTGTTCATGGCTTCGGTGGGCGATACCTGTTCGCTCCGCTTCTGCCATTAGATTCAAGGTGTCGGCTAGATGTTGTTCCAGTTGCGGGGTGTAGGGGATTTCAAAAGTATGATTGGCATAGCGCAAGATGCCGTGCGTCGGGCGTACCCCGTAATGGGCTTCCACCAACCGGCAATATGCCGCCAACTGCATAGTATCACTGTCATAGGGTTGGCTGGCACGGCGCGTTGGTTTAACTTCTACGGGAATGTATTGTCCGCGTTGCTCCAACAGATAATCGGGTCGTCCCGCCAACCGCCATTGATGGTCTACTAGGGGGGGCGGCTCAATGCGGGTAGCACTGGCATCGTCGTAAATCACACGGGCGCGGGGCAAGCCCGTTTGTTGTTGCAAAAGGGAGGACAACCACCAGAGAGCGATGGCGCTGAGGAGTAGGATGATGGCAATAGGAAGCATAAGGTATTGAGTAATGGGTAAGGAGTAATAAGAGTTCTAACTGTATAGTATGATAGCATTATACATACACATCGTTGTGCCAAAACCTCGATTGGACTTTCAAGCATTATGCAATTCGATTCTATCACTTCCATTCAACAAGAAGGCTTTACCGGCTTTCAAACGGTTGCCGACTTACAGGCAACCAGATGCAGTGCTATCCCCAAAAAACGGGGGGTTTACCTTTTCATCCGCGACACCCTTGAACCTCCACATTTTTTAGCGACAAGCACAGGCGGACATTTTAAGGGACGCAACCCCGCTATTGATATTCCAACCTTGCAAGCCAATTGGGTGGATGGTGCAAAAGTGGTTTATATTGGCAAAGCGGGAAGCCTGACGGGACGCGCTTCACTCAAAAGCCGCCTCTGGCAATACATGCGCTTTGGCATGGGTGACCCGGTGGGGCATTGGGGTGGACGGTATATCTGGCAATTGGCAGATGCGCTATCATTGAACGTTTGCTGGAAACCCACCCCCCATGAAAATCCAGGCGATGTCGAAAGTGGATTGATTCAGGAGTTTCGTGTGCAATATGGCAATCGCCCCTTCGCCAACTTAGCCAAATAGACTGCCCCTGTACCAAAGTACAGCCCCAATACTGTACCCCCGCGTGAAGCGGGGAACGCCTTCCGTACCTACAATTGTGCAAGCACAAGAAAAGAAACGGAAGGCGTTTTCATGTCTACAAACAATACCATTTTGATTACAGGCGCGTCGCGGGGGTTGGGGCTTGCCCTTGCCCGCACATTGGCGGAACAAGGCTGGACATTGATTATTACCGCACGGGGCGCGGAAGCATTGGAAGCCGCCCGGCGCGAACTGGCGCAGAAAACGGCAGTCGTTGCGATTGCAGGGGATGTGACCGACCCCGCCCACCGCGTCGATATTGCCCGTGCCGCTACCGCGATGGGTGGGTTGGATGCAGTAGTCAACAATGCCGGAATTTTGGGACCCAGCCCCCAACCTTATCTCCTGGACTACCCGCTTGATGTCTTAGAAGCAGTCTACCGCGCCAACGTCATTGCGCCATTAGGCGTATTACAAGCCGTACGTCCCTCTCTCCGTGATGCCGCACGAATCATCAATATCACCAGCGATGCCGCCGTGCAACCTTACGAAGGGTGGGGCGGGTATGGCTCCGGCAAGGCGGCATTTGAGCAGATGTCAGCGATTCTGGCGGCGGAAAACCCGAATTGGAAGGTGTACTGGGTAGACCCCGGCGATATGCGAACCCAAATGCACCAGGAAGCCTTCCCCGGCGAAGATATTAGTGACCGTCCCCTGCCGGAGGTCAGCGTCCCCGGTTTGGTCAAATTGCTGACCGAAGATTTTCCGAGTGGACGCTATCAAGCGCAGACGGTGGGCAAAACCACCTATAAGCCCTGGGTCAATCTGGTATTACGCGTGGATGATTTTGATAAGACCTTAACCCTTTTCCACGATGAATTGGGCATGGAAATCGAAGAAGAATGGCGCGAAATTGGTAACGGGGTTCTGCTGAATGCAGGCAAAGCCACCATTGAAATCGCGGATGCCACTCAGGCGGCAGATGTAGACCGGATTGAGGTCGGCTACAACACGAACAACCGCATCCGTGTTGCCCTTGCCGTGCCGGATGTGGCGACTGCCGGACGCACCTTTGCCGACCATGGCGCAACTATAGAAGGCGATGTGGTGGATACGCCCTGGGGACACCGCAACCAACGGGTGACCACTGCGGAGGGCGTAGCGGTAACATTATTTCAGGATACGGGACGCAAGAGGCAGAACGCGGAAACGGCGGATAACCACAGAGAACACGAAGAACGACAAGGCGTAGCTGGATAAGGGGTGATAGGGATGGGTCACATCGTATGCACTATTTCGGAATGCAACTTGTGACTCACCCCGCTCCCCACCCCAACGTAAATTCATGATGGAACCAACAACCCCCACCATCATTGTCCTCGCATGGCAAGAGGCAGTGAATCAGAAAGATGCCCAACAACTATTGGCACTCTCCGACCCGAATATTGAAATTGTGGGTCCGCGTGGCTCCGCGTACGGGCATGGGATTTTGGCACAATGGTTGGAACGTGCCGGATTGAGCATGACGGCATACCGGTGCTTCGCCAACGGGGATACCGTCGTCGTTGCCCAACATGGGGTCTGGCGCGATGTGGATACCGGTGAGGTGATGGGCAAGGCTGATATTGCCTCCCACTTTCGCGTTACCGATAGACAAATCCGTTATTACGCCCGGTATGACAGCCTTAGCGATGCTCTCAATGCGGCAGAATTAACCGAAACGGACGAACAACTTCTTCGATGAAGTTCATGGAGATGAAACCGCAACCGATAGGGGCGATGCCTTGTGCCCCCTGCCGACCAATACAATGGCGGTATATTTCCATAAATATGCTACTGAAAGTAAGAAAGAAACCGAGTTTTCAACGGCAGAAACTCGGTTTCGCGCCCGACATAAAATCAGGAGGTGCAACGATGAACGCACCCTTAAACGTTTTAGACTTTACCTTACCCAAATCTCTTGAAGCCACCGCCCCACCTGAAGCACGGGGATTGCGGCGGGATGAAGTGCGGTTATTGGTATCCTCCATCACTAATAATCGTTTGGCGCATCACCACTTCTACAACCTGCCTGATGTCTTGGAGGAAGGGGATGTCGTTGTCATTAATACAAGTGGTACCTTAAATGCCTCGCTCTCCGCAACTGCATTAGATGGAAAGCCGTTTGAGATTCACCTTTCAACCGAAGTGCCACACAACGATCCCTATCGCCCGATAGCGGTATGCGCCCACTGCGACAATCCCTATGTGGCGGAATGGGTGATTGAGGTACGGGAACTCAAACATCACACAACCAAACCGTACTACACCGCGCAGGTGTCGGAACAATATCATCTGCCCGGCGGGGGCATGGTCTGGTTGAAACAACCTTATAGCCGTTTGCACAACGGCGGCAGTCGTCTGTGGGTGGCAACGTTGGAATTGCCTCTTCCCCTATTTGAGTATCTGGCGCAGTACGGTGTTCCGATTCGCTATAGCTATGTGCCCGAAGTATGGGGAACGGAATTCTATCAAACCGTCTATGCCACCACGCCCGGCAGTGCCGAAATGCCATCGGCGGGGCGGGCGTTTACCCCGGAATTGCTGACCCGATTGGTCGCGCGGGGGATTCAGATCATGCCATTGCTGTTGCACACCGGGGTTGCCAGCCTTGAAGACCACGAACCGCCCTACGCCGAGTATTATCGGGTTCCTGATGTTACCGCAACTGCTATTAACCATGCCCATCAAGCAGGGCGGCGGGTGATTGCGGTCGGGACTACGGTGGTACGGGCATTGGAAAGTGTAACGGATGAAAATGGCAAGGTTACGGGTGGGGAAGGGTGGACGGAATTGGTGATTACCGCCGAACGGGGAGTACGCGCCATCAATGGATTGCTGACCGGAATGCACGAACCGAAAGCCACCCACCTTGCCATGTTAGAGGCATTGGCGGGGCGGGACCATCTGGCGGTTGCTTATCAAGCCGCGTTGGATAAGGGCTATCTATGGCACGAGTTCGGGGATTTGCACCTGATCTTGCCATGAGGGGTGCTTCCATGCCCAACGGCGGGCGGGTCAACGGGTGCATTTTGGATCGCCTTTCATTCCCTGACCCGCCCCTACGAACTACGAACGAAATGTTCCGCCACCTGTGCCACAATCTCCCGCCAATGGCTGAAAATCATCATATGTCCCGCCCCCGGCACAAAAGTGGCATGGCAATCGGGGATAGTTTCTGCGAAATACCGCCCCATGCGCGGCGTGACATTCGGATCGTTTTCTCCCTGCCATAGAAAGGTAGGAACACGAATATCGGCAGGGGAAAAGCCCCACGGACGGGCAACAGCGCGTACATCATCCGCCGCCCCCCCGGTTCCATTCCGAACCACTTCCAGCATATCATTCCCAAAAACATCTGCCATGCCCTGCTCTATCAAGATCGCCTGGTCACTTTTGGGGAGGTTGTTGAAAATTTGGCGGGCAAACGACTGTGGGTTGCGCCGCGCAGACCATCCGATAAATTTATAAAGTTGATAGAGTAGCCAGGGAGCGCGATTTGCCAGCACAGGAAACAGCCGCAGGAAAAAAGAATTCTCTCGATTCAATCCCTTGACTTCAAAGGGGGTTAAGGGGCTTACGAGCGTCAGGGTGGTAAGCCGTTCGGGGTATTGATAAGCGAGGGCGCAGGCATACGGTCCACCCTGTGAGCCGCCCATTACCGCAAAGCGGGCAAAGCCAAGCGAATCCGCCAGTTCGACAATATCGGCGGCAACATCCTGTATGGTATGTTCGGGCGCGGCGGTGGAGTAGCCAATTCCCGGTTTGTCTATCGTGATTGTCCGTAGACCATGTTCCTGCAACGCCGCTTGGGGCGGGCACAGCAACCGTGACGAGGTGCCGGAAATCAGAAAGAGGGGTTTGCCTTGCGGGTCGCCCCATTCGGCAAAGGCAAATGTCCGTCCGTCCCCAAGCGAAATGGTCTGAACTTCCATCCCCGCCTCCTTCCATGAGGTTGAAACCTCATGCTGATATGGGAAGTCTGCTCAAGCAGGCTAACGGAAAAACCCCCACTACAAACTCCCCATAATCAATGCACTATTCGCCTGTAAGATGGATTTGCGGCGAATGTTGCCAAATCCTGCCTTGGTGAGCCACCCTTGAATATCCTCAAAGGTGTACACCTGCCCCCCCAGCAGATGGTAATATGCCATCCCTAATATGTGCGTGACACCATCCATGACAGGCAGGGGGCTGGTTCCATGAATTTGCTCCAATACCACCAATTGCCCACCCGGATTCAACGCCCCTTTGACCTTGCGGAACAGTTCAATGTTTTCCGCCGGGGTAAAGCCATGCACAATGTTAAAGAGTAGGGCAACATCAAACCCTGTCGGCAGGTCGTCGGTCAGAAAGTTGCCGACTTGCGTCTGAATCTGCTTCTGCAAACCGGCGGTGGCAATTGCGGTGTTGCCCGTTGCCAACGCCTGCGCTCCATCAAAAATTAGGGCAGTGGCTTGTGGGTACTTGCGGCAGAGAGCAATCGTAT
>CBKYSX010000121.1:0-8740 GCA_966690745.1 uncultured Ardenticatenales bacterium | reverse complement strand
CCCCATTTCGAAAGAGCATCTATGAAATTTCAACTCGCCTTATTTTTGATTGTTTTTCTTTCCGGCTGTTCGCAACCCCCATCTAATTCCACATCGGCTACAGAGATAGTATGCACCATCTATACCAAAATATCGGCTCTTCATTTTGATGAAATGTCGTCAGAAGCCCTACGTATATGAGTAATGAATGAGTTTCCAGATACCCAAATCGAAAATTACAGCCAAACCGGACCTTATGACTACACCCTGGAATGGGAACATGAACAAATCGAATATTTTGCGAATTACCAAGATGGAAAAATCCTGAATATTCAAGTAATTATCACGAAACAGGAGATTTCCGCTCAACATATATTTGAATGTTTGGGTGAACCTCGTTACTATGGTGCGGGGGTAGCAGGACCTCAATTGTCTATCGGTCTGACCTATCCCGAGAAAGGTGTCAATGTGGTCGGGCTGGTTAGGGACTCGCTAGATCTACCCTCTAAAGATCAACCTATTATGAAAATAATGGATTTTGCCCGACCTACGACGAATCTCAATGAATTTTTGTTAGATATATCACCCTTCCGCTTTTCTGATGACGCTACTACCAACATACACCCCTGGGAGGGGTGGGACAATATCGAAATTTTTGGATTATGATACTGCATACTCTAACCCACCTTTTGAATAGGAAAGGTATGGCACGATATGAAAAGCGCAAAAGGAAGTTCCTAGCGGAGATGTACTATACGCCCTTTGGGGAAACGCGCTGGACAAACGCTACTGCCACCCCCACACGCCGCCAATACACCGGGCAGATCAACGATGTGGGTACAGGGCTATACTTCTACAATGCCCGCTACTATGACCCCGCCCTCGCCCGCTTCACCCAAGCGGATACCATTGTGCCGGAGCCGGGCAACCCGCAAAGCCTGAATCGCTTCTCTTATACCCTAAATAATCCCATTCGCTATATTGACCCAAGTGGACATGAACCCGTAGAGGATTCTTGTGCTGGACAGGGAGAAGAATGTTATGTGAAACGATGGTATCTTGCTCATGGCTATTCTTATCATAACGAAGAGGGAAAATGGGTTTTCACAGGTATTGTAAGTATTCTTGATGGGCAAATAGCGCGGGAGGTTTTAGAAGAAGCAGGTATAACCTTAATAAACACAATACAAGCATCAGAGGAAATGTTGGAAATTTGGGAGTGGAGTACTGAAGAGATCATTGCCGTAGCTCAAGGAATTGGAGACTTAGCTGCAAGAATTGGAAAAGGATATGGTCGGTTAAAAGAATTAGCAGGTGGTACTACATCGTTCATACGGGGCAAAACACCTTTTGAGTGTATAGGAAGACCAGCATGTGCACCACCCCCACCCTTTACTGATGGACGAACCGTTTATTTTATGAGTCATATTGACAAGTTTTTAGCTGTGCATGAATTTGCGCATGTGATAGATTGGAATAGTCAATTCAAATCTGGCACAATACGGGTTCCGTTTTCATCAGCGATTCCCGAAGGACCACTTATTACAAGCTATTCCGATGATGGGATAGCACAGTGGGAATATTGGGCAGAAGCAATAACCGATTATGTCTATGGCATGAATTATCAGCCATTAGACCCAAATCGCAACCCTATCACTCCTACACAACGAAATTTCATTCATAACGCTCTTAGAGGATATGGATGGTAACAATGAGATTAAATATAATCATCCTTATTCTTGCCCTTGCTATTACAAGTTGTAATACAAATAATTCAACTCTAAATTGCACAGAGATAGAAGAAACAATAATGCCAAGAGAACAAATCGTCGGCGCGAATCTTGATAATATTTACACCCACTTAACGAGTACATACCAAATACAAACCGAAGACATACAAGTTTACGAATACCCATCTTTGGAAATCTCGACTCTTCTAACATGGGAATACAAAAACCAGGAATATACAGCAAGCTTTAGCGAAAAACGTCTAAGAAGAGTTGCATTACGTTTCCAGAACAACTCGATTACTTTGGGAAATGTATTAGAATGTTTCCCGAAACCACGCTATTATTATTATACTTTAAGCGAACATGCTGAAAGTTGGCGTTATGACCTGCAATTGTGGTATCCTGATCTGCAAATGGTTGTAAGCACAATAGAATTTCAGAATGAACCGACTTGGACAACTCCTCATAAAGATATCATTATCACTGACGTTTTCTGGATTCAGGGTTCTTCTATTGAAGATATTGCAGAAACTCTATATCTAAACGCCGATGCTGATTTAATAAGCCAAGAGGTTTTACCGATTATTCATCCGTGGCCAGGAGCATTAAATCTTTTGAGACTTGAGCAGAATTTTAAGGCGGAGTAATATCTATAATCATAATACACGGGGCAAATCAACGATGTGCGTACAGGGCTATACTTCTACAATGCCCGCTACTACGACCCGGCGTTGGGGCGATTTACGCAGGCGGATACCATTGTGCCATTCCGACCCAAAACTTGACGTAACCGCCCATCTGCGTACAATACTCGGACTGTTTATCTAGCACGAGGCATAAATCAGCCTGAATGACGCATGGACAGCACGGGGTATAGCCCCGTGTTTTCATGTTCTTTTGTACAACACTTTGCCGGGTATGTAAGCCGAAATGTTCTTTCGCACCCGTGATGAGGTGTTGTTTCCTTTGGAGGCAAAGGTGTACGCGATTATCGAAACCGGCGGCAAACAATACCGTGTCCAAGAAGGGGACGTGATTGCCGTCGAATTGCTTAAAGGGGATGCCGGGGACGTGATTGCATTGGAGCGCGTTCTGTTGGTAGGTGGGGATGAAACCACCGTGGGCGCACCCCTTGTCAGTGGTGCTGTGGTCAATGCCAAAATTGTTGAGCACGGGCGCGACGACAAAAAAATCACCTTCCGCTATCACAATAAAAACCGCTACCGTGTGAAGAAGGGACATCGCCAACCCGTCACACGGCTTGAAATTCAGAGCATCAGTCTCTAATCACCATTGACTTCTTCTTTATAATAACGAATGGAAGGGACGGGGGAGAATCGAATAGCGCGCTATTCGATTCTCCCCTCTCAACCCCACCGGGTATAATAAAGAAGTCGTGTGATATAAAGGAGTGTGAACGTATGGCACATAAGAAAGGTGGCGGTTCCTCGCGGAACGGTCGCGATTCCAATTCACAACGCCGGGGCGTAAAAGTATTTGCCGGTCAAGCCGTAACCGCCGGTTCTATCCTTGTTCGTCAGGTCGGCACGCGCATTTATCCCGCCGACAACGTGGGCATGGGGCGTGATTTCACCCTCTTTGCCACCGTAGATGGCGTGGTGGAATACAGCGTGGTTCGGGGCGGCAAACGGGTCGTGCGGGTCGAACCCGCAGAGGTAGAGGTAGTCAATGCCTAAAGAAGGCTTACATCCAACATTTTACTATGATGCACAGGTCACCTGTGCGTGTGGCAATAGCTGGACAACGGGTTCCACCCAAAAGGAAATCCGCACGGACATTTGCAGTAATTGCCACCCGTTCTACACAGGCGAACAACGCATCGTTGACACCGCCGGGCAAGTAGACCGCTTCATGCGCCGCTTGCAAGCCGGGAGCAGTATCCGTTCAACGGCACAACCGACAGAAAAGAAAAGCCGTCGCCCTGTGATCGAAACGGCAGACGAATAGAAAGTTGTCGGCATCAGCACGGCGCACTGAATCAGTGCGCCGTGCTTTTATTTTGCGCCAATCGCAGATAAGATGAAGGCACAAAATAAGTTGCGTGATGCGTGGTGCATGGTGCGTGGCTTGCCCTGAAGGTTGTATTGATACATACCTCACTTTACTATGGAAATACGCCGAAGCAAACACACTTTTCCCCAATTCACGCATCACGTACCATGCAACAAGGAATTTTTTTATGGTGACACGACAACACGATAGCGGTTGGATTGAGGTGATTTGCGGCTCCATGTTTAGCGGGAAAACCGAGGAATTGATTCGTCGGGTACGCCGCGCCGAAATCGCCAGACAGACCGTGCAAGTGTTTAAACCCCAGATTGATACGCGCTATCATGAAATGGCGGTTGCCAGCCACAACGGATTGTTGTTTGATGCCATGCCGCTTGAAACCGCCGCCGATTTGCTCAAACAACTCCAACCCGAAACCTCAGTGGTGGCAGTAGATGAAGTACAATTCTTCGATTGGGAAATTTCCGACATCCTCAGCGAATTGGCGAATAGCGGACGGCGCGTGATTGCCGCCGGGCTGGATCAGGATTTTCGCGGTGAACCCTTTGGTCCGATGCCCCTCATCATGGCGCAAGCCGAAGAAGTCACCAAGCTCAACGCCATTTGCGTGGTTTGTGGTAGCCCCGCCAGCCGCACCCAACGCCTGATCAACGGTGAACCCGCCAAATGGGACGACCCGGTGGTGCTGGTAGGGGGACAAGAAAGCTACGAAGCCCGCTGTCGGAAATGCCATGTTATTCCACGTCCGCCCATGCCGTAGTTCAATCTGATATAAGGTTGACACCCATCCCATTGCCACTACACTCTACCAATTGGGGTAACTCCTTTACCCCGGATGACATTTATAGCGTGAGGAACGAAATACAGAAACGATGAGCAAATCAGGTGTAACTTACGGCGGACAGGCGGTAATCGAAGGGGTGATGATGCGCGGACCACGCCACATGGCGGTGGCGGTGCGCCACCCCGAAGGGCATATCGAAATCCACGATGAACCCCTTACCGCCGCCGTCTATACAAGCAAATGGGCAAAACTGCCCTTTATCCGGGGCATTACGTTGTTGTGGGATGCGTTGGGGTTGGGGGTGCGGGCGTTGATGTGGTCGGCGGAGGTAGCGATGCAAGACCCTGCCGGAACCGATGCCAACAATAAGGTGAAATTTGAAGGGGCGGCGGCATGGGGCACGGTGGCAACCTCGCTGGCACTCGCCATCGGGCTGTTCTTTGTATTGCCCCTCCTGCTCACCAGTTGGATTGACCAATGGCTGATGACCATCATCACCGATACATGGACGCTCAACATCGCCAGCAACATCGTGGAAGGTATT
The DNA here is from genome assembly GCA_966690745.1 of uncultured Ardenticatenales bacterium. GTDB lineage: Bacteria > Chloroflexota > Anaerolineae > Ardenticatenales > Ardenticatenaceae > CBKYSX01. The sequence continues at coordinate 3,672 of CBKYSX010000121.1, read as the reverse complement.
ATTCGTTTGACCTTCTTCCTTAGTTATTTGATAGGCGTAGGGCAGATGGAAGATATTAAACGGGTCTTTGCCTATCATGGCGCGGAACACAAAACGATTCACGCCTACGAAGCGGGGGTAGACTTAACCCCGGACAACGTGCGCGGCTTCTCTCTGCTCCATCCCCGATGTGGCACAGGCTTCTTGTTGGTCGTGATGGTCATTTCAATTTTTGTCTTTGTGCTGTTGGGGCGGCAGGACCTGATTTGGCGGATTGTCAGTCGGATTGCACTCGTCCCCGTGATTGCGGGCATTGCTTATGAATTTTTGCGCTGGAGTGCCGCCCGCTATGCCAACCCTATCGTGCGAACCTTGATCACGCCCAGCCTGATGCTCCAAAAATTGACCACCCGCGAACCGGACGATTCGATGTTGGAAGTCGCCATTGCGTCGCTGAAGACGGTCCTCGTTCACGAAGGGGTTGCGGCTCCCGCCATCCATCCCACGGCGGAATCGCAGGAAAAAAACACCACGGCTGTACCTATATAACAGTTGCATAGTGCGTGGTGCTTGTTGCATGACTTTACCGGAAGGCACATTCTCTCTCATCATTCGCTTTCAACGAGTTGAGGAATAAAGTAGAGAGCAGACTTTCCGCGATACCATGCATCATGTACCATGCAACACGCAACAATTTATCACTCTCAAAGAGGAGTAACAGTTCATGGAATGGAAAATGTTGTCCGTGCCTGCCGATGGCGAACGGATTACTTACAACGATGCCGGTGAGATTCAGGTGCCAAACCGCCCAATTATCCCTTATATCCTGGGCGATGGCATCGGGGTAGATGTAACCCCTGTAATGACCCGCGTCCTTTCGGCGGCGGTTGAAAAGGCATACGGCGGGGAAAAAGAGCTGAAATGGGCAGAAGTCTACGCAGGGGATTTGGCATTGGAAAAAACAGGTTCTTATCTGCCCGATGAAACCCTGCAAGCCTTTACCTATTATGCGGTCGGGATTAAAGGTCCCCTGAGTACCCCCATCGGCGGCGGAATTCGCTCCATAAATGTGGCAATTCGCCTGCACCTTGATTTGTACGCCAACATTCGCCCTGTCTATTACATTCCGGGCATGCCCAGCCCCATGCTAGCCCCCGAAAAGATGGACATGGTGCTCTTCCGCGAATCCACCGAAGATGTGTATGCGGGGATCGAATGGAAAGCCGGAACTGCCGAAGCCCGTAAAGTGGTAGAATTTCTGGCGAACGAACTGGGTGTCACCCAGATTGAAGAACAGGATTGGGGGTCGGTGGGGATCGGCGTGAAACCCATCAGCGTACGGAAAACCAAACGGCTGGTGCGGAAAGCGATTCAATACGCCATCCAACGGGGTCGTGATAGTGTTACCCTTGTGCATAAGGGCAACATTATGAAATACACCGAAGGGGCATTCAAAGAATGGGGCTACGAACTTGCCCGCGAAGAATTTGGCGATGCTACTATTACTGAAGATGAAGCGTGGGAAAAACATCGCGGCAAGGCACCCGCCGGAACGGTCATTATGAAAGACCGTATCGCCGACAATATGCTTCAACAACTGCTCACCCGTACCGATGAATACAGCGTCCTCGCCCTGCCCAACCTGAACGGCGATTACATGAGCGATGCGGCGGCGGCACAAATCGGCGGCTTGGGCATTGCACACGGCGCGAACGTGGGCGACAAGGTGGCGGTTTTTGAAGCGGTTCACGGCACCGCGCCTAAATATGCGGGGCAAGACAAAGTGAACCCCACCGCCCTGATTCTATCGGGGGTGATGATGTTGGAACACCTCGGTTGGGATGAAGCCGCGCAACTGGTACGCAAAGGCGTGGCGGCAGCCATCCTTGCCAAGCGCGTCACCTATGACCTTGCCCGCCAGACCACCGGAGCCACTGAAATCAAAGCCAGCGAGTTCGGCGAGGCAATTATCAGCTATATGTAAGTAAGGCGGGACGCAGGACGCAGAAAGCGGAATGCCTACCTCTAGGGGCGTACCCTTGTGGTCGCCCTGAATATCTAAAGAACGCAAAAGTTACAGGCAAGCCGGGTTCCTTTAAGAAAAGCAACCCGGCTTTTCATTTTGTAGTGTTAAGGGTAGGTACAAAATGAACTTTATTCTTCTAATACACACCACAGATGTCACTCAATTTGTACGGTAGTATCTGTATCTTGAAAGTAGAACTTTTATGGACATACCCGCAACTACCTTGTTTGAGCAAGAGGTATTAAGCAAACTACTTGAGGGTGATGACGATGTACTTTGTGAGTTGCGTGTTCAATTAGCCCATGCGACCATTACCTCACGCAAAATGACGGGCGTAGGGTTCTTCTTAGACTTTTCCATTCCGGAACATTTAGGGCGGCTCACAGATCACTATGCAAACATCAAGCCCAACTTTTGCTTTGGTGATGTAGGGGCACAACTTGATGGGTTAAAGTATGGCGCGGGTTTTCTCCTATGGATTACAGATGGAAGACTTGATTCTCTTGAAGGATATAGCTATGAGGGACCGTGGCCACCTTCTATAAAACGGTTTCAACTTCACTATTTCTCCGAGCCTAGAGATGTCCATACCTTACGGGAAAACTGGTTGCGTGGTACTGATTAGGAGTTAGAAATCCCCACCGCTAGTGGAGTGCAACGGAACCATGGTTTGTTAGATTGATTCTATGGAGCATACCATTGTGGTCACTCGTAAAGGCACCTAAAGAACGCAAAAGTTAGAGGCAAGCCGGGTTGAAAGAGTCCGGCTTGCTTTTTAGAGATGCATCTCAACGTAAAAAGAGGGCTATCCCTCTTACTTGTTTCCTTTTCTCTATATCTACCCTGGATTGAATTTACTTATTTTGCGCCATCCTCACCCGCAGTGGCTCTTAATGGAATAGAGCTTCTGTGGCGTGCATTGCGGCAAGTGAGTTTTTCCTTTACGAATAATCAATATGACATCTATTCAGCCATTATGCTTCAACCTGTATCCATTGTTGTCTTATTACTATACCTTTTATTGAGCATTTTTGAGGTAGAAGGCGGGTTTGCGAATAACAACAAAATAATGATGACACTATTACTCATTGGCGTTGTTGCCCACACTATGAATCTGCTCTATTGGTTTAGCCTGCTTCATATGGAGATAAAAAGTGGTACCTGGGTTGCCTTGCTAACTTATGTTATAACAATTTTTACAGAAATAAAGCGTCACGAAACAAATCAATCAAAGCCATCATAGAGCCAGATTGAAGAGATTTATGTCTCATTTACGCATAAATTCCCCTGCTAAATCACGGTCTTATCCTACGTCAGTCAATTCCTCACCGTCCCCGAAAAATTAGACAGAGAGTCAGAATCGCGTAAGATATGTAAGACGTGTTGTACAACTCATTACGCCCCTCGTCTCCACTTAGAAACGGTCCACCTCACCGGAATCTGCCGCCTTCCCCGACGTATTGCGGCAATCCCACCTGTAGCCTACTGCATCGTCTGCTATCCTAATTTTTCCCCGCGTTACGTTCTTTTCCTCTGGAAATCGGGAACTCACCTAGAATCGGGAACACCTATCTATCATGAAACCTGCTCATTTATGGCGCGGGGCATTTGTCCTGCTTGCACTTTCCTGCGTCGTTCTTTTTGTCAGCCTGCGGGTCACCACGGCT
>CBKYSX010000120.1:0-8759 GCA_966690745.1 uncultured Ardenticatenales bacterium | reverse complement strand
GGCGGAACGGATGTTTAGTGTTAAAGAACTTGGGCCGCAGGGGTAAAAAGTTTCATAGTAACAAAAAAGGAATCCGCAACAACGGATTCCTTTTTATTTTTCCAAAAACAAAACTGCGTTTGTTGAATCATAAACACATCCAAACTCTTTTGCTCTTCGAGTAAGAAAGAAACCGGGTTTTCCACGGCAGAAACCCGGTTTCGAGGGCGTTTCCCAATACTGAATACCCCCTACTCTACGTTTTTGCCCGCCGTACCAGCGATGCCATAAGGAAGGGGTCAATTTTGCCCGCCAGTACATGGCGAATGCTCCGTGCCGCCAGCCCAGTACGAACATCGCGCACCCCATGTTCGCGGTGGCGTTGGTAATTCCGCACCACGTCGCCCCAGGGGGATTCCTCCGGTGTGGGAATCAGTCCATGTTCTTTCGCCATCAGTGTGGCGCGGAGCAGAGCGATTGCCAACATTTCGCTTTCCTGCAACGAACCCTCGCCACACACTTCTACGGTTTCGCGGGTGGGGCGGTGAATTACTGTGACGCGGCTCCGCAATTTTTTCAGGAATTGACCCTTCACCGTCACGGGCGCACCATCCAGAATTAAATCGTTATAGGGAATCGGGAATTGCTCCCCTTCGATTTGGGGGTGAACTGTCACCCGTACCTGTCGCGTTGCCATACCGCCGTTTTCGGCACTTTCTACCAGACGGTGCAAGCCGTTTTCGCTCCGTAACAGGGCAAACGCACCATGCCCGTTGACACGAATCCGCACATGGCGCAGGCGGGTATCATCGCGCAGTTCATCCACCACCAATGCCTCAAACCGCCGCTCCTTCGCCCAGCCGAGGTACATCCCCACCAGTTCGCCAATCCACTTCGACTCCTCCCCTGCCTCATCCCCCGCGCCGGTAAGCGTCACCCACGCATCCATCGGGTCAAAGGCATCGGTGAAGGACAAATCCAGTTCGGCGCGGGCAAGGTCGCGGCTCAATTGAAAATGCAAGCGTCCTAACGCCCCCAGCGAGGCATAATCGCTTTTGCCCCACACTTTTTCCAGCAAATCATTGGCTTCATTGGCTGCGCGGGTCAGGCTGTCCATCAATTCTACCCGCGCACTAATCGTACCGAGTTCTGCCAACTGTTTTTGGTTGGCGCTCCCGTTATCCCAGAAATCCGGTTGCCCCATTTGCGCCAGCAATTCATCGCGGCGTGTGCGTAGCTCGGGCAAGCGGTGAAGGGTGACTGCCCGTTCCACCCGTTCGCGCAGGGGTGGAATCTCGGTGCGGAGTTCCTCTAAGGTGAGGCGGCGGGGCGCACCATCCAGCTCAATCATGGTGTCGCCGAGTGTGGTCACTTCTTCGGGGGGCATGATAGCGGCTTTCACCATACCGCTGTCCCCACCCCGCACATAGATACGGAGCATACTGCCGCTTTGCACCCGTTGACTCACCAGCGCACGGGCAACGGGGTAAATCACCAGTTTTTCAATTTGGCGGCGTAAATACCGTGCCCCGAACCGTTCACTGTAGCCCCGCGACACGACCCAATCTATCAAATTGTCGTCCCACTCAATCCGAATCTCGCGCCGCTTTAGCCCTTCGCGTTGCATCAAGGCTTCTAATTCACGAATGGCAATCTGGCGCGTGGTGGCGCGGCTGAGCGGTTGGAAGAAGACAATCTGGTCAATACGGTTGACAAATTCAGGCGTGAAATACTCTTCCGCCGTTCGCATCACCCGTTGCTCCATCGTTTCTGCCTGATCCCCCTGCAAAAAGCCAATGGATTGTTGGCGCATATCGGCGGCAAGGTTGCTGGTCAGAATAATGAAACTGTTGCGAAGGTTGATAATCTCGCCCGCGCCATTGATCAACATGCCCTCGTCAAACAATTGCAGAAAGCGTTGGAAGATGTTGGGGTGCGCCTTCTCAAATTCGTCTAACAACAGAATGGTAAAGGTTTGTTCGCCCAAACGGGTCGTCAACAAGCCTCGCTGTACTTCCAACGGTTCGTCAGGGTCGGGCACACCAAACAATTGGGAAAATTGCCAATGTTCGCTGTAATCCGCCATGTTGATGCGTACCAACCAATCCTCACGCCCGAACAGGTAGGAGGTAAGGGCTTTGGTCAGTTCCGTCTTACCCACCCCGGTGGGTCCGATAAAGAGAAAAACCCCCAACGGGCGGCGCGAATCCTGAATCCCCGCCTTGAGCAGACTTAACCGTTGAATGACCGACTCCACCGCCAGTTCCTGCCCCAGCACCCGTTTCTGGAAGAATTGGCGCACCTCATCCTCCTGCCACAGTGCTTCTTCGTCCAGCAGAACCATTGGCAAGCCGGTGCGTCCGGCAAAACGGGCAGTGACAGCATTGGCGTTGACCTCCGGTACCTCGCCCTCGGTGCGCGGGATTGCCGCCATCGTTTCTTCTAATAAGGCAAGACTTTTGCCCGGTTGTGCCTGTTTCACCACATAGCGACGGGTCAGGTCAATGGCACGGGCGCGGGCAGATTCGGTAAGGGTTACGTTGTGCTGAACCTCCAGCGTTTTCCCGGCGGCGGCAAGAATCGCATCCAGCAATTCCCCCTGCGGTTCGGGTAAACGGAAGGGTAAAAAGAGGGTTGTAAAGGAAAGCCGCCCCGATGAAAGATGGCTCCAGCGATCTTCCCGCGCCTCTGCCACAACTCTTAACGTCACATCTTCATAGGTGCGGGGCAGAATGTCCGTCAGAACAGCGGCAATATCCGGTTCATGGGAAAAACGGTTGCCCAACCCCACCGCATCATGTGCCTCATGGAGAAATAACAGCAGAGGTCCCGCCGAAATCACCTCTTCCCACAATTCGGGCAGGGCGTTGCGCCAGCCATCACCGGGGGGCAGACCTGCCAGCAATTGGCGCGGCGTGGTTGCCAGCAACCGCAAATTCGCCAGCGACGGCGGACATTCCCCGCGTAGTAAACGGCGGGCAACTTCGTGCAGTAAGGCACTTTTGCCCACGCCCGTCTGACCGATGAGCACCGGGTGGCGCAGAATCGGCGCGGCAAGAATGCGAAGCAGTTCGTCGGTTTCAGCATCCCGCCCGAAGGCATAGGGCGGGGCTTCCGGGTTGATACGGGTGGTGAGGTCTATGAAACAACGGGCGATGAGTGGATTCATGCAGTCAGTAATTAGTGGTTAGTGATAAGTGAACGAAAGTGACAACAGCAACGACAGTGAACGGCAGAAATGGCAACGGAGGGCAGGGGCGGGTCAGAGTCCCGTGAGGTTGAAACCTCACGCTGATACGGGAAGTCGGCTCAAGCCGACTACGACATATCTGTAAGTTTTTGTAAAGCGGTGTGTTTATTAACCCCATCCTTCAGGTTGGGGAAAAGCATTGATACAGGATTCTATTTGTCCAACAATTATTAATCTTGTAGCAAGGCTGTTTATTATAGAAGCAAGCAGAGCATACGACAATGTAGAAAATGCTTCCTTTGGTGGGTTGTCAATTTGGGCAAACCTGCGACAATATCCCGAAGGCATGACCAATACGGTGGTCGGCGCGGCAGACAGGATAAAAACGATGGCAATAGCGGTGCGAAAGCCCAATAAAGTGGTGGTCAATCGGGAGATTGTGCGGGTCAATGTACCTTTGCCCACCCTATGGGATTTGTTGAGCAACACCCAACGGGTGAACCAAACGCTGGGGTTGCCCTCTGCTGTCTTTACCCCCATGGCGGATGGAAGCGGCATGGATGCCCGTGCGACCTTTATGGGAATGCGCTTCCAATGGATTGAACGCCCCTTTGAATGGGTGCTTCATCGCTGGTATCGGGTGCAACGGGATTTTGAAGGACCCCTTCATCAAGCCATTATTTCCGTCGCTTTTGAGGAAGCCGTACCTCACCAAACCGATGTCACGATTACGGTTGAAGTAGAACCCACCAACCCCGTCGGGCAGATCATGGCGCGAACGGTGTTGGGGCGCAACACACTCCAACAATACCGCACCATGATTCAAGAATGGGAGCGCAAATATCAACAGCAAGAAGCGTTAGCGTTCCCCATTCTGCGCCTACCTGATGTAAATGAAGAAATGTTGGACAAGGTGGCAACAGCCCTACGCCGCGACAGCCGCCTGAACGCGCCTGCCCCGATGGTTGAACGCCTTGTTACCCATCTCCGTACCGCCCCGGATGATGAAGTGGTACGGATGCGCCCGTTGGCACTGGCGGATGTATGGGGCTTTGACCGTATGGAGGTGGTGCGCCTCTTTCTGTATGCCACGCGCAAAGGCATGGTGGACTTACATTGGGAAGTGCTTTGCCCCAATTGCCGCGTATCCAAAGCCAGTTATGAAAAATTGAGCGATTTGGAAGGCAAGGCGCATTGCGAAACCTGCCAGATTACCTTTGATGCGACTTTCGACCAATACGTGGAATTGCGTTTTTCCGTGCATCCCAGCATCCGTTCAGCAACCGCCTACACCTATTGCGTGGGCGGACCCTGGGTGACACGCCACATCGTTGCCCAGCAACGGGTTCGCGCCCATAGCCAACACACTTTTAATCTCACATTGTCACCGGGGGAATACCGGATTCGGGGCGGGGGTACGATGGGGCGCGGCATCATTCTGAGTCAAGCGAACGCACCCGATACCACTGCAACGATTACTCTGCATGATGACGGAGTAGAAGCCAAGACACTGACCCTTTCCGGCACGCAAGAACTTTCGTTGACTTTAGACAATAGGGGCGACAACGAACAGATGTTCATTATCGAACGGGGGACATGGGATGCTCAGGTGTTGAGCGCGGCACGGGTCACCGCTCTGCAAGAATTCCGCGATTTGTTTTCGTCCGAAGTGTTGGGCGTGGGCATGGGGGTTGAAATCCGCACCCTTAATGTGATGTTCACCGACCTTAAAAATTCGACCCGGCTCTATTTGGAAGCCGGGGATAGCCGCGCCTACAGTCAGGTACGCGACCAATTTGCGATATTGTTTGATGCAATTACACACCATCGCGGGGCATTGGTGAAGACTATTGGGGATGCGGTGATGGCAGTTTTCTATGAAGGAACGGATGCACTCCACGCCGCGCTCACCATGCAAGCGGGGATTGAAACCCTCAACGCCCGTTACCCTGACCGTGTACCCTTAAAACTAAAAGTCGGTATTCATAGTGGTCCCTGTATTGTGATTACCGCCAATGATACGCTGGATTATTTTGGTACCACCGTCAACACCGCCTCCTATGCGGTTGCGTTGGGCAATGGCGGCGATATCGTGATTACGGACTGGACGGCACAGCAAGCGGGGGTGGAACCATTAATAGCTGAATTGTCCCCCGAATCGTTTACCCGCCCCTTAAAAGGCATCCAAACGGAAATGACTTTTTACCGCCTGTCGCCCCCTGTCCCCGATACCCCCTTCATCGAAGCAGATGTATCAGAGGAAACGTTACCCCTTGAAGAACTCTAAAAGAAGGTAAGTGTATGGTCGGAACGGCTCTTGAGGAACTTCGTCGCCCCACGCTATGGGCAATCGCACTGGTGTTCGGCGCGATTACGATGATGTGGACGACCTACAATGAATACATCCCCGACTTTTTAACAACCTATTTTGGCGCACCTGCCCTGTTGATTGCCCTGCTATTGACGCTGGACAATCTGCTCGGTTTCTTTTTAGAGCCATTGGTCGGGTTGGTCAGTGACCGTACCCGCACGGCATGGGGTAAACGATTGCCGTGGCTGATGCTGGCACTCCCCATTGGCACCCTTGCCTTTGCGCTGATTCCCCTCCCGATTCAATTTCTTACCCCCGATGCGTCCGAAGCCACCCGCGACCAGGCTTTCTCTCCTTTTTCCTTTGCCGTTATTGGCATGATTGCGGCAATGGCAATTACCCGTACCCCGACCACCACCCTGATGCCCGACCTCATCGCTCCACCCCATCGTGCAATTGCTCACGGGCTGATTCAAATGTGGGCGGGTATTGGGGGGTTGGGGGCGTTGTATATGGGAACATGGTTGATTGAGGCATTCGGGGTGTCCGGTCCCTTTTGGGCGGCGAGTGTGGTGATGGTGGTAGCCTTGGGATGGATGTGGTGGTTGTTGCATAACCATCAGGAAGAAGAGGATGGTATTGTCCAGATTCCAAACGGGATGTCACAATGGCGGTTGGTGGTCGTCGTCTGTCTGCTGTGGTTGGGGTATTTAACGGTGGTGAATCGTCTTGCGCCTGCGGTGGGGTTGGATGGAGCTCAGGACAGCTTTTTGCAGAAGCTATGGATGGTCGTCTTTACCCTTGCGGCATTGCCCAGTGGCTTTATCCAAAACACGTTGCGGGCGGTGCAAGCCGGGATTGGAATTTTAATCGTGGCGTTGATTTTGATATTAAGTGTGCCGGGAAACGAATTGACCTACGTCTTGTTTATGGGGTTGGGGGGTGTCGGGTGGGCATTGGTTACGGTGAACAGCCTACCCCTTCTCATCAATGCCGGACCCGAAGGCAAAAACGGGCGCAACACCGGGCTGTATTATCTTGCCTTTGCGCTGGCGGGGTTGGCGACCCCCTGGCTCTTGCGGGGAATTGAACCTGTACTCGGCGGCGCAACGCTGTGGCTTGCGCCTGTAGCGTGGGTGGTGGCATTGTCCCTGATTGGATTTTCTGCATATCGTCCTCAAGTAAAGCCTGATTAAGCAGAAACCCAAAAATTTATCAAATTATTGCTTATTATCCTCTAATACCTGTTAAAACCTTGATTGGTGGGCATGGTCATTTGTGATATGCTGTCCATGCTCTCATTATTTGCTCCTCGCTTCCCTCCTCTAAATTGTCATTCATTCCGAAGGTAGATTCGTTTGCATGGATACGATAGAAAACCCACCTTTACCATCCCCCGTCCCACATGAACTGTTGCCCCCGCCCGCCCCATCCGAAGTAGATACGCCCACCGCTGTACCATCGCGATGGGAACAATTCCAACTCCCTCTATTTTCCTTTTTCTTAATCACAGCCATCGCCTTCCTCTATGGGCGGGTGTTGTTAGATTTTAATCCTCAAATGCGGTTGGAAGGGAAAGAGGTTGAATGGACATTGGAGGCGGATGTTGTCGCGTGGCGAAGCCTCCTGGAATACGGAGAACTGCCCTTATGGAATCCCTATTGGAATGCAGGTCGTCCGTTACTGGCAGACCCCTTCTTTCATGGACTTGACCCTAAAATGTTCATTCCTCAAGCCATTTTTGGTCCGCTGAACGGGGCAAAGATTGGCTTGATTCTGAGTTTTGTGGTGATGGGTATCGGCGGGTGGTGGCTGGGGAGGGTCATCGGGCTTGGCTATTTTGCATCGCTCTGGTTGGGGTTAATGCTTGCCCTCAACGGGCATATCTTAAGTTATTTTATCAGTGTAGGCTCTATCGGTTTAGGGATAAGTTATGCCTATGTCGTCTGGGTGATTGCCGCCACCCTCGCCCTGCGAAAAGAGCCTTCCCCGCGCAACACTGTTCTTTTTGCATTGTCGGTCGCCTTGCTTTTTATGGGGAGTAATTTTTATTTCTTTGCATATACGGCGATTGCGATGGGGGTCATTGTTATCGGCGAAACGCTATTAGGGGTGGTCAATCCTTCTGCCCAACGTGACAATCGCGCCTTTGTTCTTCGCGTGGTGCAAGGAGGACTGTTCGCGCTGGCGTTATCGGCGATTGTCACCTTACCCCAGATGGAACTCTATCCCTCCCTCTTTAAACCCGCCATTGACGATGGTGCGGTGTTGGGTCAACCCGTAGAAGCCCTCTTTAATAATTTTATTATTTCAGACATTCTCTACTATCTGTCCACCTTATTTAATCTCTATGGACACCCTATCGGGCATTACAGTTATATCGGGTTATTACCGTTTCTCTTCCTGTTGGGGCTTCCATTGGCATGGCAACCGCAGAATAAACGAACAATTTTATGGATGGTCGCCATCTTTGTGGTGGGGATTACCTATGCGGCGGGCAACCATAGTCCGATTTGGGCACTCTACCGCAATTTGCCCGGTGCGGACGGGCTACGATTCCCTGAACGGGCTATCGGGTTGGCAGTCATTGCCATTCTGACCCTCGCCGCGATTGGATTGGACAGATGGTGGCAGGCAAGCCGCCATAACCACTATAAGGTAACCGTTGGATTAGGCGAGGGCGGGGCAGAATCGCCTACTGTCATTCCCATGAATATGATACGGGTCGGCATCGTTGTGCTTGCAATTGCGGCGGTATGGACCGTCTACAAAGGAAATAGTCAACACCTGACGGTGGCGCAAAGCGGTGAAAGGTTCGGGACGGTAGTTGCCGCCGCGCAATCCCGGATTGGTGAGCGGGAATATCATTTGTCCGTTCCGCCCGATTTTTCATTACTCGCCACATCGCACCTGAACGCGGGGCAATTGAACGCCCCGCAAACATGGGTGTTGAAACGCGCCGACTCCCAGCTCGATTGGGGGCAAGTAATGAATCGGGGGGCGGAATATATCCTCACCTTTGATAACACCCCCCCGTCGGATGCGCTGGGGCGGCGGGAGCAAATCGCCGATTTGGAAGGGTATGATTTGTACTACCTTCCTGATGCGATGCCTTACGCCTTTACCACCGCATGGGAAACCTTGCCCCAACAAACCTTGAATGAAGCCCCTGCCTATGTCACGGCAGTGACAGCAACCCGCCCCTCCCTGCGTCGGATTCAGATCAATGCGACAACTTCCGCCGGTCAGCGACTGGTGGCGGCGGAAAGTTATTATCCC
>CBKYSX010000119.1:0-8863 GCA_966690745.1 uncultured Ardenticatenales bacterium | reverse complement strand
GATCATGAATCGCGTGAATCAAAGTGGCGAGGTTTATCTATCGCACACCAAGTTGAATGACCGCTATACGATTCGTTTAGCAGTTGGCAATATCCACACCACCCGTCACCACATTGCGCGGGCATGGGAATTATTACAACAGGCGGGCGCAGAGGTGTAACCTCCGCACCCGCCTGAATCCAACTTTATTGCCATGCCCCCTTGTGGTCGGCAACAAAGGTTTCAAAATCAATCGGCTCACGCCCCAAAAGGGTTTGTACGGCATCCGTTTGGGTCGCCGCATACCCCGCCCGCACGGCACCATACAAACTGCTCAGCATTTCAAGATAGACGGGGCTAAGGTAGGGCTGGCTTGCGGCGCGAAATTCGTCGTCGCTCTGCTCAATATAGGTAACAGACTTACCCAATTCCGCACTCAGTTTGTCCACCACCTCATAGCGGGTCAACAAATCACTCCCTGTCAAAGAATACGCTTTACCATGATGACCTTCTTCGGTCAGTGCTGCTACCGCCACCGCCGCAATATCGCGTGTATCAATAAAAGCGGTTTTGGCATCCCCGGCAGGCTCCGCCAGAAAACCGTTGCGAATTGTGTTGCTATGCTGGGTAGCAAAATTCTGCATAAACCATGTAGGGCGCAGAATGGTGTATTCTAAATCGGAAGATTGTTCTAAATACCGTTCAACCTCACGCAATGGGGATTCCCCCATTTCAACCCCTAATGCCGAAAGGCGCACGACCCGTTTTACCCCGGCTTCTTTCGCCACTTCAATCAATTCTATTTGCGGTTCAGCAGGGAAATCGCCGGGCGCGGCATGGTACAGTGCTGTTACCCCTTCCAGCGCGGCAGACCATGTATCGGGGTTAAAGAAATCAAATGCAACAACCTCGGCACCGGGAAAAGCGGCTTGAGTTTTGGCAACATTGTGTGCCGCCACCCGCACCGAAATCCCTTTTTCTTGCAACAATTTCACCACGTTATTGCCGACTTTACCATTTGGTGTGGTCACTAATACGGTCATTATGGATACTCCTATGGCTAAAATTATGTAGCAAAATTTGCTACAATTCGAGAGATAAAAAAAGCACGTCAGCGTTGCTTTTCACACACCTTCACTTGCCCCCATATATCCTGAATCGTGAGTTTCGATAAAGCAGTGGCAATCAAACCGTCAATATCGTAAAACAAGGGTTTCAGAACATCCTGGATATTGCGTCCGATAGGACACATTTCGGCGGGGGGTTTGGGGTGTAAGCCGAAAGGCAATTCTTCTTTTACAATTGCGTAAATATCCGCCAACGAAATCCGATCCGCACTCCGACCCAATATTGCCCCGCCCTGACTGCCCGCCACTGTCTCTACCAATCCGGCATCGTGCAGATGACTAATCATGCGCCGTACCGTAACAGGATTGGTGTTCAAACTGGCGGCAAGAAAGGCAGAGGAAACCGGTTCGTTTTGGCTTGCCAGAAACGTCAGAATATGAATAGCAGTTGTAAAATTCGCGTTCGCACTCATATGTAACATGATATGCTACAATTTATTATTTGTCAAGAGGTAGGTGAAAATTTCCGGTTTTTAGAGGTATAGGGAACAACATGTATCAGCGAACAACGTTCGCCTTTGCGAACTTGCCAAACATGGGCGCACGAATAAGAATATATCCATAGTGTGTCGCATCGCGGCGGCATTTTTTGTTCCGTCAAAGGAGACTTCTGTATGTTAAATCTTGCAACGTTGCTTCAATCTTCGGTCGAAAATTATCCCGACAAAACCGCATTAATCATGGGCGACACCCAATTGACGTATGCCCAGTTGGAAGCCACTTCCAACCAGATTGCGAATGCGTTGGTAAAGGCGGGGGTTGAACAGGGAGATCGGGTAGCGATAATGATTCCCAACCTCCCCTATTTCCCGATGGCATATTACGGAATTCTAAAAGCCGGAGCAACGGTGGTTCCGCTCAATGTTCTATTGAAGGGGCGTGAGGTTGCCTACCACTTAAATGATAGTCAGGCAAAAGTATTAATTGCCTTTGAAATGTTTGCCGAAGATGCCAAAAAAGGCTTTGACGAAGGTAGCGTGACGGAACATTTGTGGATGATTACGGCTGACCCGGCGGGGGCATCCCCGGTGAGCGGCGACAACATTACAACGTTGGGACGTGCGATGTACGGGCAACCGCCCACCTTTGACCCCATACAAACGATGCCTGATGATACAGCAGTCATTTTGTACACCAGCGGCACCACCGGGCAACCCAAAGGGGCGGAACTTTCCCACTTTAATATGTTCTTTAACGCGCTCTTTTCGGCAGACAGATTGATGCATATTGGTCCCGATGATGTCTTAATGGCAGTTCTCCCCCTCTTCCACTCCTTCGGGCAGACCTGCGTCCAGAATGCAGGCTTGTATGCAGGCGCAACGATTACGATGTTGCCCCGTTTTGAGCCGGATAAAGCACTGGCAATTATGGCGCGGGATGGGGTGACACTTTTCGCAGGAGTACCTACCATGTATTGGGCATTGCTGAACGTGCCGGATAGTGATGCCCTGATTGCTAAAATCAAAACAACCCTGCGGAAATGTGCTTCGGGTGGCTCTGCTATTGCCGTAGAATTGATGCGCCAATTTGAAGCCAAATTTGATGTCACCATTCTGGAAGGGTTCGGGTTGTCGGAAACCTCGCCGGTTGCCACCTTTAATATGAGTGCGGACGACCGCAAACCCGGCTCGATTGGCAAGGCAATCTGGGGAACCCAGGTCAAAATTTTCGATAATGACGAGAAAGAATTACCCCCCAACGAACGGGGCGAAATCGTTATTCGCGGCCATAACGTAATGAAGGGCTACCTGGGTCGCCCCGAAGCCACCGCCGAAACGATGCGGGGCGGTTGGTTCCATTCGGGCGACATCGGCTATAAAGACGAAGATGGTTTCATTTTCATCGTAGACCGCAAGAAGGACATGATTTTGCGCGGCGGGTTTAATGTCTACCCGCGTGAATTGGAAGAAGTATTGATGACCCACCCCGATGTTTCGATGGTAGCGGCGGTGGGCATCCCCGATGAAAAATTGGGCGAGGAAATCAAAGTATTCATCGTTCCAAAACAGGGCGCAACCGCAACCGAAGATGAGATTATTGGATGGTGTAAAGACAACATGGCGGCGTACAAATACCCCCGCATGGTGGAGTTCCGCCAAAGTCTGCCGATGACTGCAACAGGCAAAATTCTGAAGCGGGAACTAAAAGCATAGTCTATACCTTAGGGGCGAAGCCTTGTATAGGATTCGGGATCACCGAATAAACACAAGTGCTTCGCCCTATTGCCTCATCGGGTCGAGCGTTCCTCTCCGGCTCACCTTCTGCCTGGTATCACCTTCCTTTTGACATGGAAGCTGTGGTACGAGCCATAGTTTATCCCCAACACAAGTCCGAAAGGTATCCATTTCTAACTGATCTGTGCGTGGTCGCACAGATTGCCAAAGTATGAGGAGATTCTTCATGGAGTATCGCCACTTGGGGCGTACCGGGGTGAAGGTCAGTCCGCTTTGTCTGGGCACCATGAATTTTGGCGGACGCACCGACGAGCAAGAAGCGGCAATTATCATCAACCATGCCCTCGATGTGGGTATTAATTTTATAGATACCGCCAATGTGTACGGGCATCACCCCAACAATTTTCAGGTGGGGCGCGGGCGGAGCGAGGAAATCATCGGGCGTACCTTGAAGCAAAACGGGCATCGGGCGAAGGTGGTGTTGGCAACCAAAGCTCATTTTCCGATGAGTGATGACCCCAACGCCGTTGGCAACAGCCGCCGTCATATTATCGAACAATGCGAGGCATCGTTGCGCCGTTTACAAACCGATGTGATTGACCTTTACCAATTGCACCACCCGACCAACGACGTTCCGATTGATGAAACATTACGGGCATTGGATGATTTGATACGGGCGGGGAAGGTGCGTTACATTGGCACCAGTTCATTTGCGGCGTGGCAATTGATCGAATCGCTGTGGGTCTCCAAAGAATTATGCCTGAACCGTTTTATCTGCGAACAACCCGTCTATAACTTGTTGGATCGGCGGGTCGAACGGGAATTACTCCCGATGGCACAAACCTACGGGCTGGCGGTCATTCCGTGGTCGCCTACCGCCGGGGGCTTTTTTACGGGTAAATATCGGCGGGGTGAACCATTGCCGCCCGATTCCCGCTATGAAGCCTTTTGGAAACGGGCAGAGGTTGCGACTTCCGCCGCCTTTGATGTATTGGATGTGGTAGAAGCCCTGGCACGAGAAAAGGGGTGCGAACCCTTGCAGATTGCGTTGCGGTGGTGTATGGAGCAGGCAGGTGTCACCAGCCCGATTATCGGACCCCGTACTCTGCGTCAGTTGGAATCCAACCTTGCCGTGTTGGATATATCGCTCACCGAGGAGGATTTACAACGATTGGATGTTGTCGCGCCGCCAGGGCAAATGACGGTTCCCTTTTATGGGTCGGATGGGTTCGCATGGACAACATGGGGACCCCATCGGTACCGGTAATCTCATATATAGAGTAACTAGCAAAAAATGAAAAGGGGTGGGTCACAAGTTCCATTCCATACATCAGAATATGGTGTGACCCACCTTTACAGCCAAATAAGGTAAAAGATACGAATCTTGCCTTCTAAATTTCCGTCAACAGCCGTGTGACCTCGCCGCGCAGACGGGCGACCTCGGCGGAATTGCCCCGTTCCTCACCATGAATCGCCAGTTGCCTTTTCTTAAAAGCCAAGTCGCTGGCAATAAAATGGAGCCGTTCGAGGGCGCGGGAATGTTTAGAGCCGCGTTCCCGCGCAATCCGGGCACGGTCCTGCATACGGTCCCGATAGCTGGCGGCGGCTTTGGCATGTTCGGCAGGGAGTAAGCCGCTTTCGACTTCGCCCCGCAATTCCTCGGTAATCCATTGTCGCTCCTGCCGCAGGGCAAAGAAGACCAAAACCAACCAGAAGATAATCCCTGTGTAATCGGCAAAGAGGCTGACCAAACAGAGTAAGCCTTCGTTTGGCACAGAAACGAAGAAGTTATGGACTGCGTGGAGGAAGATGGCACCCAACAAACCGATAATCGGGGCAATCGTTCGCACCAACCCGTTACGCGAATAGCGGGCAAAGCCCAGCCCCACCCCGATAGCCGAGGTGAAAAGGGCATGGTTTAAACCGAAAACGAAAGAGCGCAGGAAAATCAGCACCACCATATCGGTAAAGCCGCCTTCAGCATAGGCTCCGATGAAATAGAGAATGTTTTCGGTCATCGAAAAGCCGAAGCCCACCAACGAGCCGTACAGCAACCCGTCCATCAACCCATCAAACTCTTTGCGGAAGAAGTAATAAATGCCAAAGAGCGGAATGGCTTTGGCAATCTCTTCTACAATCGGAGCAACCACCGCACCGGAAACCAAATCCAGCATTACCCCTTCTTGAATCGCGACCGACAACGGTATATCGGCTCCCAATTCTGCAATCAAAGAAAGAATGATTGCCGGAATAGCCCCCCATAGAAAGACCAACGAGGCAAGCCATAAGGGTTCCCGTTCGTAACGGTCCATTACATAGGCAAGTAACACGAAGATAAAGGTCGGCACGATGCCACCCAAACAGGCGGCGAAGAGGGCAATAATCTCTTCCATTGGCGGAGAACCTCAATAGCGTTTTGGAATCATTTAGGAGTACGCAGTCGGGTTAAAAATAATTCCCTACGGGAATTATTTTTAACCTCGCTTCTCGCTTGAAGTGCGTAACTTCTATCATTGATGGACGACTTAGCGGAAACCAACCCGTTTGGCGATTTTGGCAAATAAAGAGAATAGGGAAAGATAGGGGCGACCATGACTGCCCCCAATACGGGCATTTTGCAAAGAGGCAACAAATTGTTGCGGCGAATCGAATGCTTCTAATTCAACCGAGCATCGTCCGATTTCAAAAGGGGCGTGTGCATCGCTCCCCGCGGTCACCGGTTTACCAAATTCCGCCGCCAATTGCCGCGCCCGCAGATTATCTGCCGGAATGACCGCCCGTCCGTTTTGTCCTTCAATCAAGTCTATGTGGTCAATGACGCGACGTAATACCGATTCACCCAGCGCAGAACGACGGCGGACGGAATCCACCGGATGGGGCACCGCCACTACTCCGCCCTGCTCGTGTACCAGACGGATGGTTTCTTCTAATCCCAATCCTCTTGGAATCTCTTCTTGTAAAAAATAACCGATGATTTCCCCTTCCCGTGTGCGAATCTCCTCGGCAATAATCACAGGAAAGGGAGCAATTTGCGCCAATTCTACCGCGCCCCGCGTAGTATTGTGGTCGGTTACGGCAATACCGGTTAAGCCCCGCTCCAGCACACGCCGAATCACATCTTGATAGGATGTCAGGGAATCGCCCGAGCGAAACGTGTGGAGGTGGAGGTCGTAACGAACCAGATTCATTGATATTACGGGGTGTTGGAGGGTGAGGATGGGACAAGGGAGTATCCTGCCTCTTCTTCGACATCCGGCTTGAAAAAGACAGCCCGTTTGGCAAAAATGGCAATGCCGCCCAATAAGGCGGGAAGCCAGAAAGAGGCAAGACGGGCGAGCAAGGTGGCGGCGGTGGTGGGCGCGGGAGCCAACCCTATGAAATAGGTAATCAACCCTGCCATACTTCCTTCGGTTCCGCCCAACCCGCCCGGCATCATCACTAATACCCCCACAATATTGGAAAGTGCCGTAATAAAGAGCGCATTGGTCAATACCTCAGGCGTATTAGCAACGCCCAGACCTAACAACACAAAATATAAAGCAACCCCTTCGGTTGCCCGTGCCCCTGTGCCCAACAGGGTTGCAACTATCAAGGGGCGTATCTGTAGCAGTTCGTTGGTGCTATCGTATAGGGTATGAAGCGTTGCCGCAAACCGATGGATAAACGGTATGCCTTCTGCAATCGCAATCAGGCGCAATGCTAACGGGCGATGTTGTGCTACCAACACAACCATCCCCATTCCTACCACAACCAGAATAACGGCAGGCAAAGCGGCGGGATACGCCACCATTGCAATCGCCGTCATCAATACCATTCCCAGCCCATCACTTAGCCGTTCAGCCACAATGATGGGCATGGTACGCGCAACGGGGATACCATTGGTTTGCTTCAAAAAATAACTTTTGAGCAGTGCGCCCACCTTACCGGGGGTAAGAATCAAAAGATAGTTTGCCAGAAAGATGGCAATGCTATCGCTTTGCTTTACGCCCCGAATCCCCAGCAGGCGGAGGTAATATTCCCATTTGACATAGCGCAATCCCAAATTGACAAAGGTCAGCCCGACCACCGGCAACATCCACAACCATTCAAAGGTGCGTAGGGTCTCTTGTAGGGATTGGACATCGGTGTACAGCGTGAATGCCGCCAACACCACCACGCCCAGAAGGAGCGATAGTATTATTTTTTGACCCAGATTTTGGATAGGCATGATAGAAAAAACGAGAATCCAGTGTTGCGGAAGCGTGGGTTCTAAAAGAACGGCGGGCAGTATATCACAAATTTTTTATTCGGTGGCTTCAATTCGGAGTATGTCTGTGGTGCGCGGTGTGATGCTTCCGATATGGGCAGTCCGCCAACCTACAACCCATACAATCTGCCCGTGAGCATCTACAACTAACGGAACCGTTTCCCGTTGGTGCAACGGAACTTTTTGTTTTGCCAGCCATTCCCGTAATGCCACCACCTGCCCATTCATACCATAAGGTTGCCATCGGTCATCGGAACGGGGCGGGCGCACAGTAAGGGGAAAATTAAGTGCGGAGCGGTCAAAATAGGCAATGGTTGGCGGAAGGGATTGCCAATCCGATGGAATATCAGCAGGTGTACTATCAGAAAGGGTAAAGGTATACCCGCTCTTGATGGTTCCACTATCGGGCAATGTATGGGCTTCCCATACCATCTGCTGAAAGGGTGCCCCCAGCCATACGCTATCATGAGCAAGTGTAAGAACCATTCCGCCGGGGAGGGTCGCTTGCTGATTGATATTGCCTGTTGCAATCAAAGTCATGGCGCGGTTAATATGTTCTGCGGAGAGTTCCCGTTCCGCGCTTTGTATCGTGGTATAGGCACGGCGAATCAACCGCCGTTGGATGGCAAGGGGTTCTGCCAAGAAGTCAGCTAGGTTGAAATGCACCCGTCCCTCGCTCACGGTTGCAACCCGTTCCCATGCGTCATTTGTCAGGGTACGGAGCAATATGGCATCTGTAGATAACAGGGAAGCAGTTTGTGCCAGGCGTTCACGCAAACGGGGCGAACTTTCCTCTAAAAAAGGAAGAATCTGATACCGTACATGACTACGAAAGCGGTGGGTATCTGTATTGGTACTATCTTCGCGCCACGAATGTCCCTGTCGGGTCAACCAGATACGGAGGGTCGCCCGATTGGTGGTCAAAAGTGGGCGAAAGAGGGGCGTAGTACCATCCTTAAGGGGCGCAGGACCATAGGTTGCCATCCCCGCCAACCCTTCTAACCCCGCCCCGCGTAGCAGGTGCATGAGTAGGGTTTCTGCCTGGTCATCTTGTGTATGGGCAACGACAATGGCAGATGCCCCCACCGCTTTCGCCGCTGTTTCCAAAAACGTGTAGCGCAACTGACGGGCGGCATCTTCGATGTTACGGCCCTCAGTTGCCGCCCATGAAGCCACATCCACCCGCTCGCGCAAGCACATCCATCCGAGTTGTAACGCCAAATTTCCTACAAATGCCGCATCTGCCCCGCTATCGGGGCGCAGGGCATGATCTAAGTGGGCAACAACCAACCGCAAATTCAATACCTCATGGCATTGATGTAACCCATGCAATAATG
>CBKYSX010000118.1:0-8899 GCA_966690745.1 uncultured Ardenticatenales bacterium | reverse complement strand
ACGGGGAATTGAGTTTTAATAAAAAAAGGGATGGCTTACTGTGAAGGGAAGCCATCCCTTTTTTATCTTCTGAGCGGTTTTACGGAGCAGTGGGTTGAATTTGCTCGAATACGTTCCCGATTTGTGGTCCCAGTGCTGTTAGCAGTGCAATCATCAAGATAGGGACAATGCAGAACAACCCGTAGAAGAGGGCAACCCCTAAAACATCGGATTGATTGGAGGGGTTTTCGGGCACAAAGTTCAGCGACTGCCCTCGGGGAATGGGATGGTTGGCGGGAACCACAAAGGTTTTGGCAATTTTATCGTGCAATGCCCGTTTCTGGTCATCGAATGCCGCCATAGCAAAGCCTATGTACAGGATAATGCCACTTAAAACGAAGCCAACATAGCGTACTGTTGCCACGCCTATAGTTGGTTTCTCGCCTGTTTCTGTAACCACCCGTAACCCCAAAGCCATCTTGCCCAAGGTTTGCCCGGTAGCGGACCAAAAAGCGATATGGTACACCGCACCAACTAACAGCCCGATACAGTTGCTCATCAAACTCAATCCTGTATCGGCAGCTTGGGGACTACTATCGCTGGCGGCGAGAAGAACCCCGAATCCTGCCCCGAAAACACCCCCTACGACACAACCAACCAAGCCGAGAATGAGGCTGTCTATAAAGGCGGCGAAAAATCGTTTCCACAAGCCAACTACAGGCACAACATTGACGGGACGTTCAGAGTAGGCGGGTTGTTCTCCGAAATTAGAATAGGTGGTTGTCATAAGAGATGCTCCAATAGGGTACAAGGTGACAAAGGAAAAATAACCTATCCCATGTCATGGATTCCAGCATAATAGAGCCTACTCTAACCTATAATTAAGGATCGAACAATTGCATTACGCTTCCTGTGGAGGCAACTCCTTTAACATCGGCAAGAAATCCTGCAATTTCTGCATCTGATCATACCGGACGGACACCACCCGCACCATCCCTTTGGCGCGGACTTCGGGGATCGCACCAATTTGTTTGTGAATACGTCCACAACGTCCGCCGATGGTGAGCAGGATAATCGTACCATCTTCCGCAATCAGTTCCGCCTCCCCCTCGGTAATCAGATATAAATACCGCCCGGTATATCCTTTGGCGACGATAGTTTCCCCTTCTTGAAATACGTGATGTTCAATTTCGTAATCGTCAGCATCGGCAACGGACATTTCCACCATATCGCGCCCGAAAATTGTTCCCAAGCCCCAGTCCAGCAGAGTACGAAGACGGCGTTCAGCACTTGGCACGAAGTTGAGCAGGAGCAATCGCCCGATCACCCATGCCATTGTGCCTTTCATCTCCATCCCTTTAACTTCTGCCACTGCCGTGCGTCGCCCCAGATTGATTCCTTGACCGAAGTTCACAAAACGGAATGGCTTAAAAGGTTGCCCTTGTCTTGCTTGCAGAATGTTTTGCCCGATGAGTTTGCCGTGTTCCAGCGCGTAAATGGCGATGGGCGGACAGAACCCTCCGGTGGGGTGGGGAACGGCGGCGCAATCCCCGCCTGCCCAGACGTGAGGCGTATTCAGAACGCGTAGATACTCATCGGTACTGATTTTGCCGTTGGTCTGTTTGGGTAAGTCAAAGGATTCGACCAATGCCGGGGGGCGCGTTCCCACCGCACTGATAATCGTGCGGGTTTGTACCCGTTTGCCATCGGATAGCCCGACCTCGTTGGGGGTGGCATAGGCGACTTTGGTGTTGGTCAAGACCTCGACCCCTAATTTCTGTAAATGTTTTGTGGCAAAGTCAACCAATTTGGGGAAGCCGCGTGTTTCGCCCGTTGTTCCTTTGGTTCCGTACAGTTCCGGCAGAATGGTGGGTCCCGGGGTCACGAGTACCACACGCCACGTTGCGCTTTGCAATTGGGGATAGTCTCGCTGAATCAGGGTGCGAATATGTTCGCTAAGTTCCCCTGCCATTTCGGTTCCGGCATAGCCCCCACCCGCAATAAAGAAGGTGAGTAAGCGTTCCTGTTCGGCAGGGTCGCTTTCAATCGCCGCCAATTCCAGCATTGCCAGAATATGATTCCGCAGACGGAAACAATCGTCGTAGGTTTTCAAGCGGAAGGCATGTTCTGCCAACCCCGGATAGGCGGCGAGGTTATCGCTGGAGCCTAAGCCAATCACCAGATGGTCATAAGGAATGGTATAGCGGCGACCATCCAGGTGACGGTTCGTGTGAACCACCTTTTGCTCAAAATCCACCCCTTCGATTTCAGCGACGTGAACGGTTGCAGGGCGGAAAATGCGACGTACCGGACTTAATACCTGCGCGTGACCAATCCGCCCCGTCACCATTTCGGGAATAAAGCCGTGAAAGACATGGTAGCTTTCGCGGTTGACGATGGTCAGTTCGACCTCACCTTTTTGAATGGCGTTGCGTAACGACCCCACCAACCCAACGGCGGTATACCCCCCGCCCACCATAACAATCTTTGTTGCGCTCATAAACGGATAAATTGCATAGTGCATATTGCATAAAAGGCATCATTGCAACCTTAGTGATTGCCGTTGTCGTTTATGCAATATGCACTATGCACTATGTTCTTTCTACTGCCTGTACCCGCCATTCACCCGGCAAGGTATCGGGCAGGTCGTAGGGTCCATGCTCATATCCCAACAATCGGATGCTTTCCCGTTGCAGGAGTGCCAGTCCGATTTGGTCTACCATATTACCAATGAACCCTGTAATCGTGTCGAATTGATCCAGTAACTTGCCGCCAACCGGAATATGTTGTACCGCAATTTCCCATGAACTTTTGGGAATTTGGAGATAATCTGCCATCTCCTCCCCCACGGTGCGCCGAATCAGAGCTGGAACGACACCATCCATCAACTCGCCCGGAATCAAATCGTTGTGCATTTCCAGCAACGCTTTGGTCAGAGCAACCCCTTCGGGTGAAGGTCCATGCTGGCGTTCGGCAATTTTTTCCCCGCAGGTTCGTGCTTCCGCAATATTGGTGGGAATCACTCTGGGGTCAATCCCTAACAGTTCCCCGATAATCTGCCACGCATAGAGGTAATCTTCTTGCTCTTGTAGAGTCATAGCAACACCCAATCGTTCCAGTCCCCACAAGACCCCGTAGGAAAAGACAATTAATGTCCCCAGCAAATCTTCCTGATTAATCGGAACCCCATTGGCGGTGCGATCCCATTTGCCTGTTCGTTGAATCAGATGGCGCACGGTGGCGTGAACAAGGCGCACTTTCAACGTTGCCATCAAACCTCGCCCACCTTCAGTCAGCCCATCGGGCGCAAGGGCAAGCAAGATGTATTGCCCCGTCTCGGCGATGCGGTGATAGGGGGTCTGCTCCATGCGGTAGGTGAACGTTAAAACCTTTGCCCCCCTTTTGGCGGCGTAACAACTGACCAAGCCGCTGGTTGAAAGCAGAAGCGTGATGGGCAACCCATGTTCGGTATAAAATTTGCTGGCGCGGGCAAGCCGTTCCCGATCCACCCATGCGGGTAACTGTTGGTGGTCACGAAACCAGTTTTCCAGCGTATCGGGCAATTCGGTTGGAATCGGCTGACGGTTATGAATCAGATGTTGGAGGAGGGTGCTAACATCATCCAACTCTCCATAAGCGGCAACCTCCGCAACGATGGGGTCGAGTTCGGGGTCGCCAACAGTTCGAAGTTCATCTAAGAAGGAATCCGTATAAGGCATAGGGCATAGAGCATCATTCATAGGTGGTTTTCCTATGAATGATGAGGCGTATCAACCCGTAGACTTTTTTATGAGTGCCTTACAAGTCGGGGGAAGTACGTACAAGTATTACGAGCCGCCATTGTACCATGAAATTATCAAGAGGCGTGAGAATTGCGGGTACAATTTTTGAGGTCGAAACGATTGGTTTTTCCCTCAATTTGCTCCTATGCCCCCCTCAGAGTACGATTGCCCTCTATGGTTGCTGACTTCTCTGTTTCCACTGCGTGGCGGGATACCCTTCATCTTGCCCTTTTAACATGGTACGACGAACAGGCACGTACCTTGCCGTGGCGTTCCAACCCAACCCCCTATCGCGTCTGGATGAGCGAAATCATGCTCCAACAGACACAAGTCACCACGGTTCTGCCTTATTTTGAACGCTGGATGGCCAAATTCCCCACCGTTACTGACCTTGCCGAAGCACCCCTGGAAACCGTGTTGAAAACATGGGAAGGATTGGGGTATTATGCGCGGGCGCGGAACCTGCATAAAGCCGCGCAAGTAGTGGTGCAAGAATACAACGGAGAATTGCCCGACACAGTGGAAGGGTTGCTAAAACTGCCGGGGATTGGGGTGTATACCGCCGGGGCGATTGCGTCTATCGCTTTCGGGCGCAAAGCGGCGGCGGTGGATGGCAACCTGAAACGGGTTTTTGCACGATTGATGGCGTATGAACCGCCCATCAATACCCCCTCTGCTGAAAAGGATTTATGGGCGATTGCCGAAGTTTTGTTGCCCGAGGACCGGGCAGGGGATTGGAATCAGGCATTGATGGATTTAGGGGCGACGATTTGTTTGCCGCGCAATCCCCGTTGTCTGCTCTGCCCCTTGCGGGATGAATGTCGCGCTAATCAATTAGGCTTGGTCCATGAATTACCGCGCAAAAATGCCCGTGCGCCACGTCCGCATTATACGGTTGTGGCAGGGGTAATTTGGAATCCGGCGCGGGACTATCTCTTGATAGCCCAACGCCCTCACGATAAAATGTTGGGGGGCTTGTGGGAATTTCCGGGCGGTAAAATTGAAGCGGGCGAAACGTTGGAGGCAGGGCTACAACGGGAATTGCGGGAAGAATTGGCAATAGAGGTAGAGGTAGGCGACGAGTTGACCATTGTTGACCATGCCTACACCCACTTTTCGATTACCCTTCATGCCTTTCACTGTATTCATAGAGGCGGCGACCCCCAGGCGATTGGCGTTGCCGATTTTCGCTGGATGCGCCCCGATGAACTGTTGGTATTGCCCTATCCGCGCACCGATTTGCAAATTATTCAAGCATTACAAACGGAAAGCGGGAACGGCGGATTTACCACAGAGGATACAGAGCGCACAAAAAACGACAAGAGGATCTAAAGAATAATCACGTTATTCTCTGTGTCCTTTGTGTTCTCTGTGGTTTCTACATTCTACTAAAGGCTTTTTATGCGCGTTGTCCTTTTTGATATTGATGGAACGCTTCTGACTGCCGCAGGAGTCGGGCGAATCGCCTTCCGCCGCACGTTAATCAAGGTGCTGGGGGATGGCACAGCGGCGGATACGGCGGTGTTGTCGGGGCGGGTAGATTGGGGAATTTGGCGTGATGTGTTGGGTGCGGCGGGCTATTCTACGGATGAAGTAGATGCTCAAATTGAGGATTACCTACGCTTATTCGTAGCAGAACTGGCGGCGGTGCTTGCCGACCCCGATATACCCAAACCGCAATTATTGCCCGGAGTGCTTCCTCTATTAGAGCAACTGGCGCAAGAGGACACTATATTGATGGGATTAGTAACGGGCAACAACGAAACCGCCGCATGGCTCAAATTGGGGTATGCCGGAATCGCACCCTATTTTTGGTTTGGTGCCTTTGGCAATGAAGCATGGGAACGAAACGCTCTGCCTGCGCTTGCGCTGGAACGGGCGGCACGATTCGCCCAGGGGCGGGTTTTTACAGGAGCCGATGCGGTTATCATTGGCGATAGCATTCACGATGTCGCCTGTGCCAAAACGATTGGTGCTACCGTCATCGGGGTTCCTACCGGAATCGAAACCGCCGATGCCCTTGCCACCGCAGGCGCAGATGTTATCATGCCGACTCTTGAAGATACAGACACGATAATGCGACTTATTAAAAAACAGTAAATTGTTGCGTGGTGCGTGGTGCATGAATTCGCTGAAAAGTGGTTATCCAAATCAATTCTTCTCTTTTTAAGATAGTGAGGAATTTAGGAAAACCGGAGCCTTCTTGTAAATTCACGTACCACGCACCACGCAACATGCAACTTTATGAAATATAACACCATCCTATTTGACCTCAGCGGAACCCTGATCAACTATCGCGGGTTGGTGAAAGGGTGGGAGGCGATGGAACGGCTGGGTTTTACGGCAGTTCACGACCTCCTTTTACAAAGCAGTGACGCGAAAGAATTACCTACCGTTGACCTATGGCATAGTTCTGCTTTTGAACGTCTGCGGCAGGAATGGACCGATACCCTTGCAGGGCGCAAAAATCTGCACTTGCACGATTTGTTGCGGGATGCATTGGCGGCGCAGAATGTTTACCCTGATGATGAATTAATTGATGCGGCGGTAGACCGATACTGCGGCGCGATTAGTTTAGGGGCGAGCATGATGCCGGGTGCGGATACCTTGCTTCGTACTCTGAAGGAACAAGGGCGGTCCATTGGTTTAATTTCCAATACGATGTGGCCCGGCGCGAAACACCATGAAGATTTAGAACGGTTCGGGCTGGCACAGTATCTGGATGTCGAAATTTATTCCGCCGATGTTGGCTTATGGAAGCCCTCTGCGGAAATTTTCTTGCATACCTTAAAACGATTAGGCGGTACACCCGATCATGCTTTCTTTGTGGGGGACAATCCCAATGATGATATTGTCGGGGGGCATAACGCAGGGATGAGATCGGTCTGGATCGTCAACCATGAATATCATCGTGATGCCGGGAAAGATGCCGATGCGGTGATAGAAGCACTACCGGACCTGCTGGACATTCTGCGGAAATGGGAGTCTGAGTAAACGACTGCATACTGCATAGTACATAAATAGCAACGACTAGCGTTGATGGAAGGTCATGCCTTTATGCATTATGGAATATGCACTATGCACTTCTATGGACGAACTGACTTCTGATGAACCTCTAACTGCGCCCCGCCGCACCATCCGCCGTGCCCGTTCGGTAGGCTTGCCCAAAGTCGAATGGCAATGGGCGTGGATACCGGTAGGCATTGTGGTAATGGTGGTCGGGTTGTGGGCATTGCGCCCCCGCGAGCAAACCGACTCGATAGGAATCATTCCGACCTCTGCCGGATCGGATGACCCTGCCGCGCTGGTTGCCGCCCCGACGGTTACGGCGACACTGAGTGCGGAATTACCCGCGTTGGAACCGATTGACGCGGTAACACGGGTAAATCCCCCCACGCCGGTCCCGGATGTGGGGTTGGTGGGCAATCCGACGATTGTTGCCGCCGAAACGCCATCAGAGGTGCAAGAAACCTATACGGTACAACCGGGGGATACGCTGGGTTCAATTGCGGACCGGTTTGGGATTCCGGTTGAAGACTTGATGCGCCTGAATGGGATGACTGACCCCAATTGGCTTTCAGTGGGTCAGGTGCTTTTACTGCCAAGTCAGGTAGACCTCGCCGTTCCGTATCAACGATTGCTCCCCGACAGCGAAATGATATTAGGTCCTACCTATAAAGATTTTGATGTCGCGGCATATATTCGCGCCGCCGATGGCTATCTGGCAACCCATAGCGAAGAAGTGGAAGGACAACAACGGACCGGGATTGAAATCGTGGAAATGGTAGGGTTGCGCTACGGGGTAGGGTATCGTCCTCTGTTGGCAATGTTGGAACACCAGAGCGGGTGGGTGACAAACAAAAACCCGACTGAACTTTCCTATCCCTTGGGAGAACGTACTCCCTATCGGGCGGGCTTGTTTTTCCAATTGTCGTGGGCGGCAAACCGGATGAATGAGGGCTTTTATAACCAACTGACCGGGCGCAACCCGGAAGTGCGTTTTGCCGATGGAACCCGCGCCCTCTTCCACCCCGACACTGACCCCGGCACCGCGGCAATTCAGAATGTCTTTGCGGTGCTGGGCGATAGCACTGCCTGGGCGAGTGCATTAGCGGAAACAGGCTACTACGCTACCTATCTCAAACTTTTCGGCGACCCCTGGACAACGGTAAAACCGCTACTCCCTGCCGATTTACAGCAACCTGAACTAACCCTTCCCTGGGCGGCGGATGAAACATGGTATTTCACCGGCGGACCGCATGGTGGGTGGGGTGATATGTCCGGGTGGGCGGCATTGGATTTTGTGCCGCCTGATAATACAGGGTGTCAGCCCTCTTCTTATTGGGCAACGGCGGTTTCCGATGGGACAATTATCCGCAGTGATTACGGGGAAGTGGTACTTGATTTGGATGGAGATGGCTTTGTCGGAACGGGATGGACAATTCTCTATATGCACATTAACAGTGCGGGGCGTGTCACAACCGGAACACCGGTGCGAACGGGTGACCCCATCGGGCGACCCTCCTGCGAAGGGGGCGTATCGGATGCCGCGCACCTGCATATTGCCCGCCGTTACAACGGGGTTTGGATTGATGTGGATGGCTCTATTCCCTTTATGATGGAGGGATGGGCGGCGGAAAAATCCCAGATTCAATATGATGGTTATCTGCGGCGTGGCGAAGCCCGACGTGAAACCTGTGCCTGCCGTGATGATGCGATTAACGGAGTGAGGCGATGACGGACTAAACCCACGATTCTTCGGAGGGATATTGAGATGGAGCCAACGATTGGAACGGGTGAAATTCGGGCAATCTTGATTGTATTTGTGGTGTTGTTGGGTTTTGCCGCCATTCCGGCAACATACGCCAAACGCAAGGGTTATAATTTTTGGCTTGTGTATCTCTTCGGATTTTTCTTTTTGGTACCAACCCTTATTGTGGTGGCGATATTGCCATCTAACGACCAGAAATCTACCAATATTGCCCGCACCGGGCAACGGTTGGGGTGGGGCGGACCACAAACCTGTACGATTTGTGGCTCTGTGAATGATGCGAATGTTTCTGCTTGTGCGGTATGCGGAATGGCGTTTGCGGCATCGCCAACAACAGCAACCATTCCTGACGACATGAGTCTATCCG
>CBKYSX010000117.1:0-8904 GCA_966690745.1 uncultured Ardenticatenales bacterium | reverse complement strand
CCCTACAGCGTATTGTTGGCGAGGGTGGCTTTGAAAAAGGGTTATCAGGGCAATTAGGAACCGTCCCCCGTGATTTGGTCAAGAAAAATGGGGAGATATTAAAAACGCTTGTTGAAGCCGTTCCCTTCACAGATGCCAATGGCGTAGTGCGGGGATTACGAGCGCAATACGTGGATGTCACACGCTGGCATCAAACCGAGGAAAAACTCCGTGAATCCGAAGCACGCTATCGCGCAATTTTTGAACATGCTCCGATAATGTATGTCATTCTTCAGGATGAGAATGGCATTCCGATTATTGTAGATTGCAATAAACGCTTTCTGGAGAGCTTAGGTTATACGCGTGAGGAAGTCGTAGGTCGCTCTTCCCGCGAATTTTATGCTGACCCGAAAAGCCTCCTTTATCTGAATGGCGGATTGGCGCACGCCAAAAAGTTTGGCTATCTGGAAGGCGAAAAAGAACTACGCACCAAAACAGGGGAAGTTCTACCCACACGGGTAGAAGGCGTTGCCTTTTATGACAGCAATGGGAATTTTCAAGGGCTACGAATGGCAATGCTGGATATTGCCGACTTGAAAAGCGCAGAGCTGGAATTACAACGTACCAATGCGGAATTAGAAAAACGGGTCAAGGAGCGTACCGCCAGCCTTGCCCGCGCCAACCGCCAGCTTAACGCCCAAATCCACCAGATGCAACGGGTGGAAGGCGAATTACGCGATAGCCGCAACCGACTCCTTTACTTTTATGAAAATGCCAGCGACCTGATTCAAATCCTTAAATTTGACGGAACCATCACCTATGTCAATCAGGCGTGGCAAAGAACATTGGGGTATGCGATTAGCGAAGTACAAGGAAAGACGATTCGAGGTTTTATAGACCCGGAAACCTTAGACTCTCACGGGATCAACTATCATACCAACAAAGCAAATTTTGTTAGCGATTACACTACCGTGATCGTGATGGTGGCAAAAGATGGTTCAAAGGTGGAGTTGGATGCCTCGGTGACCATTCACTTTGAAGAGGGACATCCCGTCGAATCCCTTGCAATTATGCGCGATGTCACCGCCAAACGGGCAATGGAACGCAAGCAGGCGGAGGCACAAGTCGCCTTGTTAGAGAGCCGCAATCGCCTATTGCAACTTTATGAAAATGCCAATGATTTGATTCATATCGTTACTTTAAATGGCACATCGCCTTATATCACCTATGTCAATCAGAAATGGTTGACCACCCTTGGGTATGCCAAAGAAGAAGTGTACGGTATGCCTGTACTTAATTTTTTCCCTGAAGAAGCCCATCCGGAACTTATCGAAACCTATTTCACGTATGCGAACCGGCAAACCCCGCATTGGACAATAGATAGCACCATGCTGGCGAAAGATAGAAGGTATATCGAAGTTGAAGCCAGCTTCAGCCTTCATTATCGTGATGATGGTACCCCGAGTGAAACGCTTGTCATTCTGCGTGATGTCACCGCACAACGCAAAGCCAAACTGGAACAGGCAATTACCGAGGCACGCTATCGCAATATCGTCCAAAGCCTTCCTGATACAAGTATTATATTATTTGATAAAGGGCTACGTTACCTTTTAGTCGAAGGGATGGAATTAGATTCGTATGGTTTTAATCGCGAGCAAATCGTGGGGCTAACTTATTATGATTTGGTGAAATTTGTGCCTACACCTGTACCAAACCCTGACCCCATTCTTGAAGCTCATCTTGCCGCCTTACGCGGACAACCCACGGTAATGGATTTTACCTTCACTAATCGTTTCCTGCGGCTCCAAATCAGCCCCTTACAAAGTGATGGGGAAATTGCCGGTGGGATGATTATTGCCACCGATATTACGGAAAGTCGGCTACGCGAACAGCAATTGCGTGAAGCAAAAGAAGCGGCAGAAGCGGCGGCACAGGCAAAGAATTTCTTTCTGGCAAATATGAGCCATGAAATTCGCACCCCGTTAAACGGCATTGTTGGATTCACCCGTCTGCTGGCAGAAACCGCGCTCACTCCGGAACAAAAAGAATATGCTTCCGTTATCGTGCGAAGCAGTGACACGTTGCTCAATCTTCTCAATGATATTCTGGACTTCTCTAAAATCGAAGCCGCCCGCTTAGAGATTGCCGCCGAACCCTTCCATCTTGGGGAATTGATTGCAGAAATCGAAGAGATCTATGCACCCCAGATTTATGCTATTGGGGTAGATTTTAACAGCGATTTAGACCTCGCGATTCCGGAATATTTGATCGGGGATAGTTCGCGTATCCGTCAAATTTTAATGAACCTGTTGGGCAACGCACTTAAGTTTACTGCGAAAGGCTCCATTCTGCTTCGAGCAAGCGGTGAACCCCTTTCAGAAGAAAAGTACCGTTTACACCTCATTCTAAAGGATACAGGTATCGGGATTGACCCTGCGAAACAAGAAGCCATCTTTGAAACCTTTACTCAGGCAGACAGCACCATGACCCGCCGTTTCGGGGGGACGGGTTTGGGTTTAGCTATTTGTAAGCGGTTGGCGGAAGCAATGGGGGGAACCATTACGGTGGAAAGCCAACCGGGGCAAGGCGCAACCTTTAATGTCACTCTGGTATGCAACATCACCACTATCAATCAAGATTCAATTCCGCATACAACGCACCCGTTTTTTGAAAGCAAACAAGCGTTTTTATTGATGCCTTCAACCAGTGGACCAATCATCGCGCGAACTTTAAAAACATGGGGCATGGCTGTCACCCACCATCTAACCGCCGACTCTGCTCTGGAAGAAATTCAAAATCAAGAGTTGGTTTTTGATATCGGTATCTTTGAACAAGATGTCGAAACGCTTCCTGCCAACAACCTCTTTTATGCTGTGCTAACCGATGTGCAGAATCGGGGTGCAAAAACCTTTGTCTTAAATCGGGGGGTAGCGTCACAAGAATGGACACACGCCGAAACGGATATAACCATTATTAACAAGCCCGTTCAACCCGCCTTTCTTTATCGCACCTTAGTAGACACACTGACAGAAACACCTTCCGCGCCCCCGCCGCCTACCACCATAGAACGCTTGAAACCGAACTTTGCTTTAGAATTTCCATTACGGATTTTGCTGGCAGAGGATAACGTCGTGAATCAACAAGTCATTTTGGCAATTTTGCGCCGTCTCGGGTATCAACCCGACCTGGCACGAAACGGGAAAGAAGCACTTTCCGCTATCGAGCGTTTCCCCTATGATGTTGTACTGATGGATGTACAGATGCCGATTCTCAGTGGTGTCGAAGTCACGGAACAAGTACGGGCGATGGGGGCAAAAATCCATCAACCCACAATCATAGCCTTAACGGCGAATGTTCTGGCGGGACAAAGAGAGAGTTATCTGGAGGCGGGTATGGATAACTACCTGAGTAAACCCTTGAACATGGAGGTACTCTTGACCTTGTTGGCACAATCTGCCGACTCTAAACCATCTCCGTATGCCAGTGATGGATTCAACCCGGTGGCATTGGCAGAATTGCGGGAGGCATTGGGGACTGAAGGGGACGAGATGGTGCGTCAGGTGGTGGCTATTTATTTGGAGGAATTGGAAGAGCGTTTGTTGCGGATTCGTGTCGGGCGTACTGTTGCCCGGTGGGAAGATATTGCCGCCACTGCCCATGCGCTAAAAGGTAGTAGCAGTACGGTGGGTGCCGTAGCAATTGCCATGACATGTACTGAAATTGAAATGGCATTGAAGCAGAGTCCGGTAGATGTAGAGGAAGTGCAAACCCTGATTCGCCGCCTTAATGCCGAGGCAGAACAAATACAAGAACCCTTGTCCCGTTATCTGGATTGATAAAAAGAATCCGCCACCGTTCGTTTATGGAACGGTGGCGGATTCTTTTGGTACTCAATTTATTATGATTTCAAGTTCACAATTCGTCCGACAAAAAGCAAAGCGTTTGTTTCCGTATCTTGAATGAAGTACATGAAAGGACGATCCACCGTCATTGTAACGGGTTCAACGTCAAGCGGCATCGAAAGGGTGACGACTCCGATTACGGTAGCGGCGGCGGCTTCGGTGCCCTGTTCATCTACTGTAATTTTTGCTTTGTGGATGGCTTGATCTAACCCTAAACCTCCGATACCGTTGATTCCGGATAGATTTGCGCGACTGGTAAAGGGCAGGGTTAAGCCAAGTTTACCCAACACATCCACCAAATCAGTGGTCGTTTCGTATTCAAATTTGGGCATCGTGAGCGCAACTTGACGGGGTGTTCGGTTTAGGTCATCCAAGATAACTGCAAGTTGCTCCCCGGTCAGGTTTTCTTCAAACGCGGCAAATTCTCCATTGGCAGGCAGAATTACGACCATCCGTGCCGTTCCCCCCGCATAGGGCAATGCCACTACCTGATAATTGCCCCCTTCTGCATAAGCAAAATCCGCCGTCACCTGCATCATTGGCACTTCTTGCGTGGTGCCATCCAGGGCAACAAAAGGTGCAGGGCGGGTCCCGTTTTCCTCAAAGGGAATCACCCATCCAGCATTGAAATATATGGCGTTTGCCAATACTAACGCTGTATCGGGAGCAAACTCCTGCACAATGGTAGGAATTTTACCGTTGGTAGAATCACTCACCCATTGGTTCACGGCATCTGCCGCGCCCTGGGGATTGTTGGCAAAATCCAACCATTGGACGGTCGCGCCATAATAGCGGGAAAGGGTATCTAAAAAGGGAAGTGTGAACGATTGCCCCTCCCGCCCCCACAACGCATTTGCAATAGTGAGCGTGAAGCCATCTTGACCCTGCCCGGTAATCATTGTTGTCAGTGCCCCTACCGCCGGGTGCAATTGTGCCGGGTCAAGGTCAAATTTTAGGACATCGGCAAGTTGAGTAGCGGTTTCGCCCTCCGCGCCGGCATAGAGCATGGAAAAGGCGGTATAAATACTGATGGGGGAATAAATAATGTTAGCGTTGGGAGTATCGGCGCGTAAGATTCCCAACAAATCCAGCGCAAAAGCGTTATTGCTTTGCGCCGCTAGTGCTATATCTTCCGGCGGTGCCATCGGCACAACAGGGTTGTCACCGCTTGTCTCTTTCTTCGCACTTTCCGGTATGTCAAACGCAGGCAACTCAGGCACGGCGGGAACGGGTTGCGCCGGAGTTACAGTACTCTCGCTTTCTGCCGCGCTATCAGCAGGAACAACCGGCGCGATAGGTTCGGCGGCGCGGTTTTGGCTTTGCCCGACCATGCTTGCAGTGTTCTGTACAATGGTGGGCGCACATCCCACCAGAAAGAGAATGATTAAAAATGGAATGACCCATCGGTTCATCTTGAAAACGGCTCCTTGAAATTCATACCATTAATGCGCCCCGGACAGGGGTTGGTTATGCCTGTTCATCAAACGATAAACCAACAGAAAAAGTTCCCATCAAGGTGATGGGGTAATCAGATGTCAACCAATTTTGAATGGTAACGGGAAGAAAGAAACCTCGTTTCCAACAACAGAAACGCGGTTTTGCTTTCTCACTGTTACTTCTTTCGCCGACCTACTTTACCCCTACCCCTTAAAGCCGATTTTGCGGTGGGTGCTATCGCAAAAGGGTTTGTTTTCCGATTGCCCGCACCGGCACAACGCCGCCCTCGCGCTCTCAAAAAGAATAGTGCCATTTGTATCCGTAACCTTTAGATTTCCCCTTACAAAGAGCGGTCCGTTGGGGCGTACCTGTATTGTCGTTTCATCGGGAATCGGTTCTTCGGTTCCCCCATCGTGGCGGGTGTATTGCAACGCCCCGGTCGGGCAACGTTGTACTGTTTCGGCAATCGCATCGGCGGTGGCATTGTTGGGCTGAATCCAGGGGCGTTTTTCGGTATCAAACACTTGTGGCAAACGTCGCACACATTCCGCAAAATGGATACAGCGTTTGGCATCATACGTGACTGTAATGTCCGGCGATATATATGGTTTTGGCTCTGCCATGAGTACTACCCCTTTCTATTTTCACAGATAAAGTGGATTCACATTACAGGAACAATGCCAGCACCAGTTGCGCCAACACGATTTTAGCGATGAGGATGGTCGGAAAAACCGCCGCGTAGCCAAAGGCGGGACGATCATCATGGGTTTGGTCAACCGCAAAACTGACTGCCCCCGGTTGGGTTTGAATGCCTGCCAAAATGCCAATCAAGGTTCCCATTGGAATCTTAAGCAGTTTGTAGCCAAGAATCAATGTAGTAAAACACAGGACAAGGGCAATTCCGAATGCCACCAATAACAAGGTTACTCCATTTCCTTGCATCAATGTTGTGCCAAAATCCCATCCTGAATTGACGCCCACCGTTGCCAGAAAGCAAACCAACCCGATTTGACGCAGAGTGAGATTGGCATTGTACGGCAAATGCCATACCAACGGTCCGGTACGGTCAAAATAACTCAATATCAATGCCGCTACCAACGGACCTCCCGCAATGCCCAGGGTTAAACTTACTCCACCGGGCAAGGGAATCCGTACCATTCCCAACAATAATCCTAACGCAATCCCCAGATTAAAGGTCAATACATCAATTTCACTCAATGCCCGGTAGGAGTCGCCGAAAAATTTCCCGATTGCCTCCATATTGGCGCGGCGCGCCGTCACCCGCACCCGATCCCCCAACGCCAACCGCAAATCGGGACGCGCCATCATTTCGGCATCCCCGCGCCGTACCCGCGTAATCACCGCCCCCAACCGTTCGGGCAAATGCAAATCGCCTATCCGTTGTCCTACCACTTGCGGATTAGAAACAAACATCCGACGATAATCCAGATCGGTGCGGTCCAAATCCAAACCATGGGGAATCGCTTCGCCACAAAAATCTGTCACCCGTTCCAGTTCCGCCGCACTGCCCACCAACGTCACTTCATCGCCAATGATGAAAGTTATTTCAGGTTGTACCAATTCTAAATGGTCGCCGCGCCGCCACCGCCCAAAGACGACATCCCACTTATGAGTTTGGCGCAAGGTTTCAATCGGGGCGGTGGTTGCGGCGGGTTGCATAATGCGTAGGGTACGGGTAAGAACCGCTTCACCCACCCCCGCCACACCGGGGGTTTGCGCCGCCTCTTTCGGATAATCAATCCGCCACAGCCGTTGCATAACAGCGATAGCAATCACCACACTTAGGATTGCCATCGGATAGCCAAGACTGAAGGAAACGGAAGTCTGCGCCTGCAAGTTGGCTTGCTGTTCAAGGGGGGCTGACCGTTGTAGATATTCTAATGCGGCGGCAAGCGAAGCGGCATTGCTGACACTACCCGTAAACAACCCGGCAGTCGTGGTCGCGGGGAGTGTCAGATAGAAATGCGCGGCAATGGTCAACCCGAACGCCAGCAATAGCATCAGCAACGCGAACAAATTATCCCGCAAGCCGACCCCGCGCAGGGAAGCCACAAATTGATGCCCGCTTGAAAGCCCGATGGTGTAGACAAACAGCACCAGCCCCAGATTCCCAATAATCGCAGACAATCGGATATCGGGGTGCAGTACGCCAAATGCCAAGCCCGTAAATAGGACGGTAGCAACCCCTACAGAGACCCCCGCAACACGGATTTTCCCGAGCAGAAAGCCGGAAGCCCCTACCAGAAAAAGGAGTAACAGAGGGTTTTGTTGAAATAATGTGACTATCGGGCTGATGGACATGATAGAACCTCAATCCGATAATCGTTATAAATGGATATCCATCTGCCCCAATGTCCCCTTGAGCACCTCTGCCGAATGGCGTAGAGCCGCGATTTCGGCTTCGTTCATCGGCGGAGTCAGTACCTGTTGCACACCCCCAACCCCCACGACTGAGGGCAAACTGAGATAAACATCCTCAATCCCGTATTGCCCGGTTGCCAATGTCGAAACGGACAACACACTATGCTGATTCAGCAGAACCGCCTCGCAAATCCGGGCTACGCCCAATCCGATGGCGTAATAGGTTGCCCGTTTGCGCTGGATAATTTGATAGGCGGCGGTGCGGGTATCCTGAAATATTCGCTCTAATGCCTGTAAATCATATTGGGGGAATTGAGATAGCGGGACATTCCCAATCGTGGCGCTACTCCACAACGCCATTTCGCTGTCGCCATGTTCGCCTAGGATATAGGCGTGAACACTGCGCGGGTCTACGTTAAAATGCCGCCCCAGATGATGACGGAAGCGGGCAGTATCCAACACTGTGCCGGAGCCAATCACACGGCTGGAATCCCACCCGGATAATTTCCAGGCTACATAACTTAATACATCTACGGGGTTAGCCACCACCAACAGAATCCCATCATTGCCCACTTCTACAATCGAATCCACCACCCCTTTCAGAATCTCGGAGTTGCGCTTCACCAGATCCAAACGGGTTTCCCCTGGCTTCTGATTTGCCCCGGCTGTAATCACCGTAATATCCGCGTCGCGTACATCCTCATAAGTTCCCGCCCAAATGCGCTGGTTGCTGACATAGGGAATCCCATGATTCAAATCCATCGCCTCGCCAACAGCGCGTTCGTGGTCAACATCCACTAAGACAATTTCGGAAGCCATCCTGCTCATCATTAAGGCATAAGCAGAAGTCGCCCCGACCAACCCGGCTCCAATCACGGCAATTCGTTTTACGTCAGACATCTATGCCTTCTTTCGTTGATAATCTCATGTTTCGGGTGGTTGCAACAGGTAGGTGCAGACATTTTTGGCTCCAACCATCGTGTCGGAAATGTGATACTTGCTAACAACAGTGCGTCTGAAAGCCCGATTGTAGCGGGTTGCTTGTATCCGAAAGGTATAACCTTGTACAAAATCACGGAAGTGCGTGTACCATTAACGGCGATACCACCACCAATATCTATGGGTAAGACCCCGTACTTCTGCCTTTAGCATTGAACGGCGGAACGACCCATAGCCACGCTTTGGATACCACCAGCCCTGCCCT
>CBKYSX010000116.1:0-8969 GCA_966690745.1 uncultured Ardenticatenales bacterium | reverse complement strand
CGACCCCGATTGAAGGGTGTTCCCATCCATAATCAGTGCGTCTAATTCCACTTGCCCCAACAAATTGGGCAAGCCGCCGCGCCCTACTGTATTGTCTTCTAGATTATCTTCGACCAAACGGCTGGCGGCTTCAACGGCATCCAACGCCGAGCCGCCGCTTTTCAGAATATCTATGGCGGCGGGAAACGCCATCGCGCCGTTGTGAGAGGCAACCAAAATCGGGGTAAAGGTCATTTATAGAGCTCCGGTCTGCGATCTTCAAAAATAGGAATCCGTCGCCGTACCTCATCCACCAGGTCAATGTCTATGGTTGCCATTAAGAGCCGTTCTTCCTCGTCCCCTTCGACCAACGCTTCACCCCAAGGATCAATCACCGCCGAATGTCCAAAAAAGGTTGTCCCATTCGGGTCGGCTCCCACACGGTTACAGGCGATTACATAACATTGATTTTCGATTGCCCGCGCCCGTAACAGGGTACGCCAATGGGCGAGGCGAGGGTGGGGCCATTCCGAGGGTAAGAACATCAGCCGTGCCCCTGCAAGGGCGTAGGCACGGAACAATTCG
This sequence comes from uncultured Ardenticatenales bacterium, assembly GCA_966690745.1. Classification (GTDB taxonomy): domain Bacteria; phylum Chloroflexota; class Anaerolineae; order Ardenticatenales; family Ardenticatenaceae; genus CBKYSX01. The sequence continues at coordinate 8,405 of CBKYSX010000116.1, read as the reverse complement.
GGGAAGCGCAAATCGTAACAAATTGCCATACCCGCTGTTCCCCACGGCAGTTTCGCTAACGTGGTGACGGGTCCGGGGGCAAGACATTGTTCCTCATTCATCAAACGGAACAAGTGGGTTTTGGCATAGCGGTACGCAAGGGTGCCATCCGGCGCGAAGAGCGCAAAGAGATTGTAGGGTTGAGGCGCGGGGTAGTCAGGGTCCAGCCCCAGCAGGGAGCCGCCGACCCACATCTGATGCGTTTGTGCCAACCTGCCCATGTCGGCAAACAACCCTTCGGTGGGCGGCGTGGCATGGCGGGTGGCGTTTTCCAAATCATAACCACTGCCCCACAGTTCAGGGAACAGGAGTAGATTTGCCCCCTCCTGTGCGGCATGTTCCGCCATGCGCCGGGCAGTCGCAAGATTTTGCTCCGGTTGCCCGACAACCACCTGCATCTGGGCAAGCGCAATGTTTAATAGTCGTCCCATAATTCTAACTCCCACTCCATGCCCTCTTCCGCCATCATTTTTTCTTCACGGGGGTCTAATTTGGCACAGGCACGGGCGAACCGATACCGTCGCCATGCAAGGTGCCATGCTTTGATTTTGGTGCGAATCAGACGAAGAGGACGCATTTCTACGCCTTTCTAAAAAATATCTATGCAAAATTTAGCCCTAACTGATGTCTGTGGCAAACGAAGGTTAAAGTATCTTCAATAACAAAAAGAGGGCACAGGTAACGCACCCTCTTTGGGCTAAAGTTCTCTCGTACGACCAGCTGAGATAAGCGCGAATTAAAATCCTTGCCGTTTAGCTCATCGGTAGCCATGAGTGGAGCAACGCGGAACTCATGGTGAACATCCGGCAATTTACCCCTTTCTTTTCAAATGGGTATTACATGCGCCGCAAACCCATATATTGCGCGATAGCAAACCCTGCCGTAATCAGAGCAACCACATCAATAATAATCTTGCCCATGTCGGTGAGCGGAATGATAGGCACAAACAATAGCACCATACTTCCGACAATCCACGCCACATCCAACGCCGTCACGAATTGCACGATGGCGCGGGTGGGGATTTCCACCACCCGCCACAGAATCAGTCCATACGCCACCAAGCCGATACCCAACACCAGCAAGGCAACCGACGGAACGCCCATGAAGGTTGCCAGCCATTGCCCGCCGATCAGCGCGTCCACACCACAGGCGGCGCAAAAAAAGGCATTGCCCCGCAAAACACGGCGAAGCCAGTTGGGGGCAGTCGTAGTCGGGGTGGCGGTATTTGTAATCGTTTGCGTAGTCATGTAATTCTCCTTGCGGGTTGTAAAAGAAAAGGTCTTATCAGCAACTGCCGATGAGACCTTTTTACCCGATGAAGAACTGCCAATCCTAGCGATTTTCCTGCAAAACCCTGCCAATTTCAGGCGTAATGGTATCTTTCATTGCCTTGAGTTCTTCCTGAAAGGCGGTGGCGACAATTTTGGTTGCCGCCGATTGCCAATGGTGCAAAGTGCGTTCCGGCACCTGCTCCCGCAACCATTGCCAGACTTCACGATAATCGGGGTCAACTTCTTCAACGGTAATCTTCACGGTGTAAGGCTTCAGCCCGATGATGTAAGGAAAATAGAGCGCGTTGTAATGCCGCCACGCCGGGGTCGTTCCAAATACACCTTCTTCCGGCTTCAATTGTTCAATGGTCGCACGAAGGTGCTGTTGTAATGCCCGTGCCCGTTCCAATTCCGTGGAGCCTGCATCGGCGGCGCGGAGATATGCCGCCCCCGAGGGCAAATCTACGAGTGGATTTGTGGCGAGTTGGGCAACATCGCCAAAGGTACGGAGGGCGCGGCGGGTGTGACGTATCCATTCGTTGCTATCCATCTTTGCAAGGGGATGGAGGGCGGCGGTACGTGGCAATTCATCCGCCGTGTCACGTAATGCCGCACGTTCCTGCAAAATATGGGGGAAACGTCCAAACGCCAATTGGTCTAACCCTGCTTGAATCGTGCCGCCCAGCGTTACCGCACCAATTACGGTTCCAATCACGCTATAAAGGAGAAGCGTCATGGGCAAATCCCATCCGTTGCCCATGTTTGCCGCCAATGCCACCTGTCCCCCTACAACTATGCAAGCCAAAGCCGCCGCATCGAAGGAGCGAATGGCATGGGGCAAAACGGTTTCGCCCTGTTCAAAAGCATTCCACCCCAAAATGAGCCAGCCCAACAGAACCAAATCAAAACCCAACGCCCAATAGAGCCAATGGCGGGGGAAAGGCAACACGGGGATAACGAGGGCAACCACTTCCATCGCCAGAAAAATAAGTGAGACTCCGAAAACCAACCGTTGCCCCCGTTCCATTGTTTGTGCGTTTAGCCAACTATCGCGCACTACGCCGACCCAGAGCAATCCCGCGCCCAGCAACAAACTCCCCCGGACCCACGCCAAAGCGGTAGTGGCGGAGGGGTCTGCCACAAAGGAACCAACCCCTTCGATTCCCATTCCGACCCCATACAATGCCAATGCTACGCCTGCCAATTGTACGGTACGTTGTTCGCCTCTACGTCCCAATAAATATAGCCCCAGCCACCATGCCAGGGCGAAACAGAGTAAAGTCATGGCTCAAGGGTATCCCCGATTGTGTATATCCTAAATTTTTGCGATAGTAACCATTATACCGTTGAAAATGACCAATGCGTTCATCTATCGCTGTAGGAGGAAGGCATCCTTAAAAGGCATTGGCATATAACTTTTTAGAATTGAGCGTATGGGAATTTTACTCGTTCGGGGTGTATGCTTTGATGATGCAAGAGGGTGTGGTGAGGAAATAACTGCCCCGTCCTAAAGGAACGGGGCTAATAGATACGGATATTCCAATAAACAATAAACTTATCTTATAACCTCCTGTATTTATTAGACCCATCCTTTAGGTTGGGGAAGGTTTTGTTACCCGAACCGTTCTTCTGTCCAAGGGTCGCCGTGATTGTGGTAGCCGTATTGCTCCCAGAAACCGCGGCGGTCACGGGGCAGAAATTCCAGCCCGTTGATCCATTTGGCACTTTTCCAGAAATACAATTCCGGTACTACGAGGCGCATGGGGTAGCCGTGGTCTACTTCCAACGCTTCGCCGCTATGCTTGATGGCAAACATATTGCGTTCATCCAAAAATTCTTCTAAAGGCAGGTTGGTGGTATAGCCGCCGTAGCTATGCACCATCACGTATTCCGCTTCCGGCTTAAGTTGAATTTGTTTCATCAACTCCAATACCGAAATGCCCGTCCAGTCATTATCGAATTTTGACCAACGGGTGACGCAGTGAATATCATTCCGCATTTCCGCCATCGGCATCGCCATCATCTCGTCCCAGTTGAAGGTTTTTTCTGCTTCCACCGCACCCCATACGCGCAATTCCCATGCGGGCAGATTGATACGGGGAACCCCACCATAATGCAAGACAGGCCACCCGGCGGTGAGATATTGTCCCGGCGGCAAACGGGGTTTCCCATCCTCGCGAACCCCGTGCTCTTCGTTCTTCTTTTTTTCGTTCTTACCACGATTGCCAAACAGATTCCCGAACATCGCCTATTCTCGCTTTCTTGCCCCCGTTCGCTCTATCATTCTTATTGAGGGCGATAGACAACCACTCTTGAAAGAAGGCTGTGCTAACCTCTAATAGTATAGTCTAACTATTCCAAAATCCTTACGATAAGGGAAATATTGGTTTACTCCCGTACGAAGGTGAGGGTTGTTCCTGTCGGGGTATATAACATGAGGGTATCCCCGTCAACCGTATAGTAAACAATACCGGTCAATGCCTCTTGCAACAGAGCCTCGCTTGACATAATAATATCGCCACAATGTTGAGCGTTGGAACCAACACCACCGGTGGCGAAACCCTGCAAATCGGGGCTGACAAAATAACTTCCGAAAATCGAATTACAGCCGCCAAAGCCGCCAAAACTCAATCCGGATTGATTGGGGTCAGGGGTATCCGTAAATTGTAAGTAAGGTTGTTGCCCCTCGTATCCTTCGGGGGTGCTAAAGGTTCCATCAGGCAGTTGGCTGTTGCTCCAATACCAGTTTCCGATTAATAAGGGGTCATCAATCGGCGTGTCATCGGAGAGATGTAAAATCGAAACGCCCTGTTCGGCGAGTTCAAGAACATAGGTGTAGGTGCCGGGGGATAGGGGTGTTTCCCCAACAAAATCAATCGGGATAAATTCATAGGTCTGCCCCTCTGCTACGATGGTAATACCCGCATAGCGATATGCGCCATTTTGCGGTGCATAGAAGCTTACTTTTCCCTCTGGTAACGTGCCATAATTGGTTTCTCGACCGCCGACGTTCACTGTAACCTGCTCAAAATCCATGCCGCTCAAGTTGGCGAGACGCAATTGTACATCGGAGCCGTTCAGGGTATCCATATGAAGCGGGCCCCGTCCTAATGCCCTGCTGATGGTTTCTACTGTCGCCTCATCCGGCGGCGTAAATTCTCCCAACAAAACAACAAATTGTTCCCATTGCCACCACACCCGTTGACTTCCTACCCCGCCCACAAACTCGCGGGCAATCGTCCCATCTGAACGGGTATAGGTGAGGCTGGTTCCGCCCACTTGAATGGCATCCGCCGCTTGTTGGGCTGTTTCCCCATCTGCAAAACCATAAACCCATACCTGTTGCTGATTGATTTGTAGCAGTTCCGGGGCTGTCACCGGTTCGCCCCACAAACGGTCAAATATCGTTTCGCGGGGAATGGAGCTTTCATAGACCACCGTCACGCCCGCCGCTACCAATGCTTTGACTAAAGGTTCAATCTCCGCTTGTCGTCCTTCTTCTTCCGGCTGAAAATCAAGGTGCAATCCTTCATTCTGAAAAGTCAGAACGTAACGATATGTTCCTGTGGTAATCGGGGACTCCGCGCCCAAATCAGGCGCATCCAGCTGATAGCGTTGTCCGGCAATCGTGGCTTCAATACCGGCGGATTGATAAATTTCGGGAAGCGGAAAATAGACACTGGTATCCCCGGCGGCAATGAATGAAATCTGAATTCGTTCGTCGTTTTTAGCGGGGTACTCGATTTGCACCTGTTCCATATCAACATCACTTTGATTCTCGATGCGAACCAGCACCGCCATCGGCGCAGGAGGTTGGGGCTGGGGTGCTTCGCCAGCGGAAGGAGCCGTACACCCGGATACCAGAAAAATCAGGGTTAGGCAGAGGAGATACAAGGGCATATACTTCATGATGCTTCCTTAAACACTGGCATGGAGAGTGTGACGATAAGAATGATGTCGGGGTAAAACGCCCCCTTCCCCCCAAACGCCTCAATTTCCCGAAAAGTTCCGTTTCCTCTTTAACAAGTAATCATGAGCAATAAACACTTTTTCATTGTCGCCCTCCTCGTAATCCTTCTATCTACTTCATTTTATTTGTATTACATCGTCACCCACCCCTTCCCCCAAACCGAAGGAACGATTATCGTTGAAGGACTTTCCGCCCCCGTGACGATTCGGCGGAGCAATGATGGTATTCCCCATATCATCGCCGCTAGCACCGAAGAACTCTTTTTCGCACAGGGTTTTGTCCACGCCCAAGACCGATTGTTCAATATGGATGTGCAACGGCGCGAAAATCAGGAAATTACAGGGGCGTTAAGGCGAACAGACGGCAAGAGTCGTATTCTTCAACGAATCGCTGAAACAGATCCCCAACTTCTAACCATCCTTGAGGCATATAGCGCAGGGGTCAATGCTTATGTTGCCACCACACGCCGCTTGCCCGTCGAGTACCAATGGGCAAAAGTGACATGGGAACCCTGGCATCCTGAAGATTCGCTGGTGATTGCGGAATTATACGCGCAAGCGGTTCGCGCCGCCGACCCCTATCATCGCCTATGGCAACTTGAGCCTACCGAAACCGTAAGTGAAAGGCGGACAGTTGTACAGGTATTGTCATTTGCTCCTGCTACTTTGCTCAATCCCTGGTATGTCAACCAATTGGAATCCCCCGACTATCGCGGTGCAGGAATATCGTTAATGGGCGTACCTCTTGTTGTGGAAGGCACGAACGGAGAAATCGCCTGGCTCTGGCAACGGGTAGCACCATGCCCCATCACGGAATCCCCTTTTTCTGTGCCAACGGTAATTGTACCTGCTCCCTTAGCCTCTATGGATTGCGATGTGGATTTGGAATCGTGGTTCACGCTCCTCATCGCCTATAACCGCAATAAACCTTTACCTTTAACAGAGATAGAGCAATCAGATTCCCCCGCCCAATGGCTAGATACCCGGATGAGTGCGTCAGCCGGTGCCGAAATCGAATCGCTTTTCGGGCAAGGCACCCCACAAGCGGTAACTTCATTGCAAGTGAGCAAAGAAACGACAGTCGCAGAATGGGTGGAACTCCTGAACAGCGTTCCGTCCGACAACATCATTATCCAACGCGCACAGGAACAATTGGCGGCATGGAATGGCGAAATGCGTTCTGACTTGCCCGGCGCAACCCTTTATCGGGTCGTTCGCGCCTTCACCTTGCGCGAAGCCGTGATAGATGAAGTGCAGAATGAAACGGAAACCAACCGGCTTGTGAATGCAATGCAACGGGTGACTCCCGACTTCTTTTCAGACCCTTATAATCAAACGCTTTGGGACGACACCCGCACCCCCGAAACCGAAAGCCGCGAGGATATTATCGCTCGCGCCTGGGAACAGACCCATCACTATCTCGGGCGGCGTTTTGGCGATGTTCCCCATGAATGGGAATGGGGCAGATTGCACTATGCCACCCTCCGCCACCCGCTTGCGGAGCAATTTCCGATTCTGGATCGCCTATTGACCCGTAAAATCCCTATCGCCGGGGATAGCACCACATCTATTCCTGTTCCCGACGACATCACCCTTGATTTTGCCCCCGCCGCCCTCCCCGCGCTTCGCATCATTCTCTCGCCCGGCGGCGATTTCTATTTTGCCTATCCCGGCGGACAATCTGCTCACCCTTTCCACCCTCATACCAATACCTTCCTTGACCGATGGGCAGAAGGGGAATGGGTACATCTGGAATGGAACGCACAACCCCAATCTGTGCTAGAATTACACCCGATACAGCAGTGAATGGAGCGATAACATGACTGATACACCTATGACCCTGACCGACCGTTCCCATTGGGGCTTAATTCGCCTGACGGGAAGCACTCGCCACACCTTTTTACATAACCAAACCACCAATGATTTTAACCGTATCCGCCCCGGCACCGCCCAAAACACCGTCTGGTTGACTTCAACGGCGCGGGTGATTGATTTCGTCACGGTGTTGGTGGAGGACGATGCTCACTGGATGATTACCTCTCCGGAACGGCGTGAAATCCTCTTGAACTGGATGCCCCGCTTTGTCTTTTTTATGGATGATGTGAAATTCCACGACGAAACCGGCAAGTACAAGATTTTTTCCGTTCACGGTTCCGGCAGTGATGAATTGCTGACCGCACTTGGCGGGTCGCCTATCGCCAAAGGAACCCACAACCAATTCACACTGGCGAACGTAGAGAAGGTACGGGTGCTTGCCGATAGCGGGTTGATTCAAACAGGATACACCTTCATTGTTCCTATCGAACAGGCTGATACGTTGTGGCAAGCAATTGTGGACTTTGGGGCATCGATCCTATCGCCCGAAGCATGGAACGACGAACGGGTGCGGCAAGGTCGCCCCGCCGCCGACCATGAAATGACTGAAGAGTACAATCCGCTCGAAGTGGGCTTGTGGAATGCGGTTTCTTTCGCCAAAGGGTGTTATATCGGGCAGGAAATTGTGGCGCGGCTGGATACATACCAGAAATTAAAACAACAATTGTGGGGGTTGCGCCTTGCCGCACCTGTTGCTCCCGGTACGCCCATTCACCATGACGGGCAAGAAGTGGGAACAGTGACAAGCGTAACCTCCGATGGTATGGTGGGATTAGGCTATGTACGGGTCAAAGCAGGGGGCGCAGGGTTGGACGTGACGATTAATGACACCCCCGCCGAAGTCGTGGATATTCCTTTTATTACACGTGCCCGTCAGGACATTTAATTGCTGTAGGGTACGCCCCTACAGGATCCCATCTCGCCATGGAAAGCAACGATAACAAGGAGCAATGATGACCTACGAATCTCCGTCTCAACCCGCCCGGGGTGGGCGCGGCTGTCTTGGGTGGCTGGGCTATGCCGCCATCATTTTATTAGGGGCGGTCGTTGGCTTTCTGGTTCTCACCGTGGCGGGGATTTTTATGACAGGGGATCGCTTCTTTTCGGGGATAGATACGATGTTGAACGCTCCCACCCCGACCCCTACGATTAACATTCAGAATGTCGTCGTGCGTCAGATTCGGGATGCCAGCGAATTGACTACCACTATGTTTGCGATGGAAACGGTGGTCGAAGCTTCTGCTACCAATG
>CBKYSX010000115.1:0-9044 GCA_966690745.1 uncultured Ardenticatenales bacterium | reverse complement strand
TGCGTCATCGTGGTCCCGATGGGGAAGGATTTTTCATTGCGGGGGCAATCGGTTTGGCGAATCGCAGATTGAGCATCATTGACCTTGAGAGCGGTAAACAACCTATTTCCAATGAGAATCGCACAATTTGGATCGTTTTTAATGGCGAAATCTACAATTACCGCGACCTCCGCATAGAGTTAATCGAACACGGCCATCACTTTGCCACCCGTAGCGATACCGAGGTGATTGTCCACCTCTATGAAGAGTATGGACTTGATTGCGTCAAGCACTTGCAGGGCATGTTTGCTTTCGCCCTCTGGGACGCGAACTTGGAACGTCTTGTTCTGGCGCGTGACCCCCTTGGGCAAAAGCCACTTTACTACACCTATCGGCAGGGTCGCTTTACCTTTGCTTCGGAGATGAAGGCACTTTTTCAAGCGACCCCAACGACCCCTCGCCTGAATGTTTGGGCACTACACAACTACATGTCGCTACGCTGTGTCCCTTCAACCGATACTCTGTTTGAAGGCGTTAGCAAGTTGCCCGCGGGGCATACGCTTATATTTGAACGTGGAGTTATCACGACCTCGCCCTATTGGACATTGACCTACACGCCGAAAGCGAGCGGTTCCTTCAAGGATGCCTGTGGTCAGCTCCGCGACCTGCTCCTTGCGACGATTGAATCTCATATGGTCAGCGATGTACCGGTGGGCGCGTTTCTAAGCGGCGGGTTAGACTCCTCACTCGTTGTTGCCATGATGGCGACGCTCTCCGATACGCCTATCAGGACCTTCTCCATTGGGGCGCGTGAGCAGGATTTTAATGAGCTTCCTTTCGCCCGTCTGGTCGCAGAACGCTACGGCACAGACCACCACGAATTGATCGTAAAACCGGACCTCATCGGAACCCTGCCGGAGATGCTCTGGCACATGGAAGAGCCGGTGGATCCCTTTGCTTTTGGTATTTACAACGCCGCTCGCCTTGCCGGTCAACACGTCAAAGTCGTTTTGGGTGGTGATGGCGGCGATGAGCTATTTGCAGGGTACGACCGCTATCTGGGCAATCGGCTCGTAGACCTTTACTGCCTGATTCCCGAAGGTCTGCGGCGGACGCTCATCGAGCCGCTCATTCAACGTCTCCCCGACACGTATAAATATAACAATCGCGTCCAGAAATTACGCTGGTTGGTAGCGATGTCTGAAACCGGTGCGGGCGAACGCTACGCCCGTAGTGCCTCGTTCCTGCGCTTTAGTCACGCGCATAAAAAGGCACTCTATAGTAAGGAACTTTGGCAGGAACTTGGTGCCCATGATTCCTCTGCCTATCTGCTCGCCTTGTTCAACGCGGACAACGCAACGGACACGATAGACAAGATGCTCTATACCGATGTCAAAACGCGCTTGCCGGATCATCTATTGATGATTGGAGACAGAATGACGATGGCGCATAGCGTGGAAGGTCGTTCACCCTACGTAGATCAGCGCGTTGTTGAGTTTGTTGCCACGCTTCCGGCACACTTTAAGCTCCGCGGGCGCACCCTCAAGCACATCCAGCGCGAGGTAGCGCGGGAATTTTTGCCGGAAACCGTGGTTCGGCGGCAAAAGCAAGGCTTTTCTTTCCCAATCGCCTACTGGTTTAAGAAGGAATTGCGACCTCTGGCATCCCACCTGTTCCACAACTCTCGCCTGGCACAGGAGGGCTATTTCCGGCGTGAAACCATGCTGGCATTGCTGGATGAACATGCAAACGGGCGGGGCGACCATAACTACCGGCTCTGGCTGTTACTCGCTCTGGAATTATGGTACAGACTATTCATTGAGGGTGCCTCGATTGAGAAACTCAAGTACCTGGTGGGTTCTTCCTTCCAACAACCGTTCCCGGCTTTGAACGGTACGCGTGAACTGTAGGGGATTTGGCGATGAACGAGCAACCCCTTTTGGAAGTACTGACCGACATGAAAGAATCATCGTACCAACGTTATCTTCGTATGTTCGTGGGCAGTACCTCCTTGACAGACTTTGTACGGTATGAGGTGCTGACCTCGCTTTTGGGACCCATGCCCGGTGCGCTTGGCTACCTACTCCGTGCGAAGAGTTATCGCTGGTTGCTTCATAGCCTCGGCAAAGGGAGCGTGTTTGGTCGCGATATCGTCCTCCGCTCTCCCGGTTCTATCAGCATCGGCTCGAATGTCATGATAGACGATAACGTGGTTCTGGATGCGAAGGGTTACGGCTCTAAAATCGTGTTGGGGGATCAGATTCTTCTGGGGCGCAACACCATTCTGAGTTGCAATGAGTCGGTCATTAAGATGGGTAATTTTCTCTCTATTGGTCCCTTTTGTTTCTTCGCATCAAAAAGCCACATCCTCATCGGCTCAAATGTTTCAATCGGCTCCGGTAGCCACCTGCTGGCGGGCGGACATCGCTTTGACGACCCCGATACCCCGATTATCCGCCAACCGCGCATCTCCAAAGGGATTGTCGTGGAAGATGGGGTCTGGATAGGAAGTGGTGTCAAAATTCTGGATGGAGTCACGGTTGGACGTAATAGCATTGTGGGGGCAGGTTCAGTGGTAAACCAGGATGTGCCGCCCCGGACGGTTGTGCTGGGGAATCCGGCACGGGTAATCCAGAAACGGCAAGAGGGGGTCCCCGCATGAAAACACTGAGTGCCATGTGGAGCGAGGCAGAACGCGCCTATCCTAATATCATCGCCGTGGTTGCCGCCGGGACACGGTTCACCTACCGCGAAATCGGTGAACAGATTCGCGGGCTGGCGTTCGCCCTCGCGGACCGATGGCATGTAGGCGAGGGCAGTGTAGTTGCCTTGTTAGCACCCAACTGCCCGGAGTTCGTGGTGAGCTACTTCGCAGTTGTTTCCCTGGGCGCAATCATCCAGCCCATTGACGGGCGGCTGACTGCCGGGGAGATTGAGCTCATTATATCGGACTCCCAAGCGAACCTCCTCATCGTGCATCATTCGCTCCGGCACAAAGTTGAGCCGATTCAACATACCCTCTCATCTTTAAAGGCGGTAATAGGCATTGGCTTGGAAGAGGATGGTGTCGAACGGTTCGTTACCATGACGAGTGCGAAACATTTCCTAAGCGAACCTCCCGTGTATCCCGGTACCATTGCCGAACTGATGTATACCTCGGGCACGACCGGACACCCAAAAGGAGTCATTCGCTCCCATGCGAACGTTCTCGCCGCCACCCGTAACGCGATTCGCGGATTCGGCTACCGGCAAGGCGATATCATTGCGATTGTGATGCCCTTAAGCCACTCCAGCGCACTCAATAGCCAGATGATGCCCCTTCTGCAACTCGGCGGAACCCTTGTGTTGATTGAGGGGTTCGATGTCCATTCCTTGCTCGACACTATCCGGCAAGAACAAGTCACCTGCCTCAGGGCTGTACCAACCATGTTGCGGTTGCTCCTGATCTCTCCCGTGTTCTGCTCGGAACAGTTGCCCACTTTAAGGCTCCTGATGAATTCGAGTGGTCCGATTGACCCCCACACCTTCGTCACCATCAAACATCGCTTCGCCTCCATTGAAGTAATGAACTCCTATGGCTTAACGGAAGCCTCCACCTGTACCGTCCTCACAGACGAGGGAATGCTGGAACATCCCGATTCGATTGGTCAGCCCATCGAAGGTGTTGAGATGGAAATCCTGGATGAAGATGGCAATCTGTTGGAAGGTGAGCGCAACGGAGAGATAGCCGTTCGTGGTGAGCATGTTTTCGTCGGCTACTACAGGCAACCGGAAGCCTATCAAGCACTCTTTCAGGATGGATGGTTACGTACACGCGATCTGGGGCATCGCGACGCGAAGGGATATTACTACCTTGAAGGTCGTACAGACGATTTCATCAATTGCGGGGGACACAAATACGCGCCTGTAGAAGTAGAAAACTGTATCCTGCAATTGCACGAAGTGGCAGAAGTGGCAGTAGTGGGCGAAGCACATCCGATTCTCGGCGAAGTGGGAAAAGCCTTTGTTGTACTACACGACTTCCAACAGGTGGATACAAAACGCATCGTATATCACTGTACCCATGTTTTACCCAGCCATAAGGTTCCGTTCTACGTTGAGATTGTCTCTGAACTTCCGAAAAATGCAGTGGGGAAAATCTTACGCGGCAAGTTGCAGGAGGAGCGTCATGGTCGTTGAAACCGATATGTTGAAGGGTCTCCCGCTACAGCAAGGGGAGTTACGCGGTAAGTTATTTGCTATCTTGTCAGATGTGTTTCAAGCACCCCTCAACATGGCGAGCGGAGACATCTTACAACAAGAGTTGGACGTGTGGGACTCCTTCAACCACCTTCGATTGGTTCTTGAACTCGAACAGAGTTTTAACATCACGTTGAGCGATGCGGACACGCTGGAAATGACCTCATTAAACAAGATGGAGTCTCTTTTGCAAGCACGGGGCGTTTCATGAGAATTGGCATCTGTGTACGGACGTGGGGCGAAGGGGGCGGTATCGGTGTCTATACCCGCACCCTTTTGCAGACGATGCTCCCGTTGGGGATGGGGCATCAGTGGGTGCTTTTCTATCACAATAAGGCACACCTAGGTCAGTTTGCCACCCTGCCCAACGTGAAGGAAATCGCCATCTATGCCCCCACAAAGTTCCTCTGGGATCAAGCGGCAATACCCTATCATGCGGCGCGGGAACGCATAGATGTCCTGTTTCACCCGAAACTTACCGTGCCCCTCGCCACCCGTTGCAAAACCGTGATGGTCCTGCATGGCTCGGAGCGTTTCGTCTACCCCCAATTCTCGCACAAGAGCGATATGCTCTACTTCAAAACAATTTACCCTCTCTTTTTGCGTAGAGCATCTGCCGTGATCTCGGTCTCAGATAATGCCTGCAAGGATGTGATCCGTTTTCTTAAGCTTCCCCCTGAAAAGGTGCACACCATACATCTCGCGCCGTCCGACTATTTCCGAAAAATTGATGATGACACCTTGCTTACCGCTATTCGGGAAAAATATCACCTGCCGGAGCGGTTTATCCTGAATGTCGGACTGATCTATCCCGGCAAGAACATTCCAAACCTTCTCAAGGCACTCAAAAAGGTACGTCAGAGTGTAGATATTAAGCTGGTGCTCGCCGGAACCGGCAGGCGTATGTATCAGAGCGACCTTGCCATGATTCACGAACTCGGTCTACAGGAGCATGTCATTATGCCAGGCTACATTCCGCATGACGACCTCATCGGGGTCTATAACTTGGCGGAGATGGTGGCATTCCCGTCGTTCTACGAAAGTTTCCCGGCAATTCCACTCGAAGCCAACGCCTGCGGTTGCCCCGTTGTAACCAGCGCAACAGGCGGCACACCGGAAGCGGCTGGGGATGCCGCCCTGTATGTGGACCCCACCGATGTGGATGGAATGGCGCGAACAATTCAGTACGTCCTCACCGATACAACAGTACGTGACCACCTCATCAAGAAAGGGTTTCAAAACGTCAAGCGTTTCTCCTGGGAGAAGACCGCACACCAGACACTCAAAGTCTTAGAATCGTTAGGAAAGCCGGAGGAACATCCCGTTGTTTGCCATGCGTATCCGTCGAACCGTTGAAAAGCACCGCAATGAGGTGATGGGTCTTATGCTACGGAAGTACCCATCCTTTATTTGGAGTGATCGGGGCGATGAGTCAAGCGGTATCCCGACTTTTGTGTTTCATGCCGTTACGGCGGAATCATTAGAGTCGCTGTTTCATTTTCTATTCAATAATGGATACACAACCTTAACGGGTGACGACTATCTTGCCCGCCAATCGGAACTGCGTTCGGATTGGCAACGCACGGTTCTTTTGACCTTCGACGATGGTCATAAAAGTCTTTACACGGTAGCCTACCCCGCCTTAAAACGATTTGGATTTAAGGCAATGGCGTATGTAGTTCCCGGCATGATTCCGGAAGGTTCCGCCTTTGTTCAGGCAGGTTCCCCGGAAAGCGCGTTGTGCAACTGGGATGAAATTCGGGAGATGCACGAAAGCGGTGTGGTGGATATTCAATCCCACTCGATGCACCATCACAGTATCTCAATTAGCAGTCGCGTGGTTGATTTTGCCCGTCCTGCGCAAACGTTCTCTTTTCTCGATTCTGATCTCGCACCGATGATGGAAGCAGCAAGTCTGCTTAAAAAACCTGACGACCTTCCCTATGGAACACCGATCCATGAGTGGGGGGCGCGTTACGGTGCGGCACCTGCCTGGCATGAAAACCCGACCGTGCGTCGCGCTTGCATCCACTACGTAGCGTCTCAGGGGGGAGCAGTGTTCTTCCGGCAACGGGATTGGCATTCTCGCCTCTTATCTGTGCTAGCAAAGGCACGCCAAAGCAACCCGCCGGAACGCGAAAATGCGGCGGAACAGCGCAACGCAATTCTAAATGACCTTGTGGAGTCAAAAAGGGAGATTGAACGACGGCTTCCCGGAAAAGTGGTTCGCCACTTCTGCTATCCCTGGTTCCGGGGTTCGCCTCTCGCTGTGAGCTTATCGGTCACAGCAGGATATGTCTCAAATGCCTGGGGGAGCATCTTGCCACCGTTCGTCCACACCACTGAATCTCCCCTGCCACTGGCGCGGTACGCCCCGTCCTACATCTGGCGATTGCCCGGCAGGGGACGACAACCCCTTAGCACGGTTCTGCAACAGCGATTCCGGAATTCCGGGGGAGCATGATGACATTCATGGCGCACCACATGAAGAACGATATGAAGTCCAACTCAATACCCGCAATGCTGGGTCAAGAGTACTTCGTGAAACCCATGCATGCCCTCTTCCGCGCCTACGATCTTGCCGCCTACGATAAAGTCAGGCTCGACATCCGGCGACCCATTCTGGATTTGGGTTGTGGCAATGGTGCATTTGGCTATGTCTTCTGCCGGACCCGGGGAGTCGAAGGATTCGATTTCGGCGTGGATTTTGATGCTAAAAACGTCCGCCTTGCCCGCCGCAGAGGAAACCACAAAGTGGTTTTTCGCGCAGATGCAAGAGCATTACCAGTGGAGAACGGAACGATTCATTTCATGGTGGCAAACGGTGTCCTCTGTTGTATACGACCGGGGCATGATACCGCCCTGTCTGAGATTGCAAGAGTGCTGGCACCGGGCAGTCAGTTTGTTATGACCGTTCCTACACCCGCTTTCACCGAGATTTTATTTCCCACCCGCTTTTTCAGACGGCTTGCCATGAAGCCCATCGCTGACTTTTACGTGGCAAAGACCAACAAACGACATGGGCACCGAACCGTGGAAGCGTATGAGATGTGGGAAAAGGCTCTTGAGCGTGTGGGCTTGAAGATTGAGGCGCATGTTCACTATTTCGCCGGACGTGAAGCCATCTGGTGGAGCGTGTTCGCAATGAGACCCTTTCAGCTGTTTGCGACTCTAAGATATTCTCCCACCGCTTTACAACGATTGGCAATTACCTTTACAGAAATGTTGGTTCGTTCCGTTCGGGAAACAGTAAATACGGATGAGCAAGCGCAGGGTTATCTGCTTATCCTCGCCCGGAAGGTTTAAGCAATGACGGACGTAGAGAACGCCCCGCCGAAAGTTGCCGTTATTATCTTAACGATGAACCAACGGGAAAAAACGCTTCAATGTTTGGCGAGTTTCCGTTCCGTAAAGCATCCATTATTTACGATTGTTCTCTGGGATAACGGCTCTGGTGATGGGACTTCAGAGGCAGTGGGCGAGGCGTATCCCGAGGTTCTGGTTCATTGCCACGAAACCAATCTAGGGGTTGCGTCCGGTCGCAATGCGGCGGCTGAGCTAGCCATTCGCACCTTTGCCCCATCCCATCTGCTATTTATAGATAACGATACGGTGGTAACGCCTGATTTTTTAACGGCTCTTTTGAAACCGTTTGAGAACGACCCCAGGCTCGCGCAGACAGCACCCAAGTTGAGGCTATTTTCTGATACTCAACGACTGGACGAGGCAGGGGGCACCAAAATCACATTCTGGCTCGGGCGGGTCGTGGTGGTTGGGAGTGGTGAAATGGACGAGGGACAATATGACACCCCGGCAGAATGTATTGCAGGCGGTTGTACGCTTATCAGAACTGATCTCTTTCAACAGGTGGGGGGCTTTGATTCTCAGTTCGACCCCTATGGACCCGAAGACCTTGATTTTTCGCTTCGGGTTCGCAACGCCGGATATTACGCCCTTTACGTCCCACAGTCCCTTATCTTTCATGACCGTAGCCGGACAGGTGTTGGTCGCGCCTATAGCGAAACCTATGCAAGAAACAAGGCACGTCAATGGTTCTTACTCCTACGCAGACATGCATCCTTCGCGGAGCAGTTGGCGTTTGTCTTTATAGGTACGCCTTATGTTCTCTTGCGTGTATTGATGCGTGAAGGCAAAAAGGGGAATCTTTCCGCGCTGAGAGGTCTTATAAGGGGCATACTCGATTGGACTCCGATGTCGCTTCGCGTCAGGCAAAAAGACAAGGAGCCACGTTAATGTACACTTCCCCTCCGCCCTTTATGGAAGTGGATACGCTTACGCGTCCCGTAGCGGACGACATCACGGTTCTCATTCCAACTTTGGGACGACCGATTCTGAAAACGAGTCTGGAGTGGCTTCTTGCCGGAACTGTTTGGCCAGCCGAGCTGATTGTAGTAGATCAAAGTTCCAGTGCAGAGGTAGAAAACTGGCTGGCGAGACTTCATTCGCTTGGTTTACAAACCCGGCATGTACCATTGACCGGGCGCGGGAAAGCTATGGCACTGAATCGGGGCTTAGACTGTAGTGCTACCCGCTTCATAGCGGTAACCGATGATGATTGCTTTGTGGCACACGATTGGCTGGAGAAAATGGTAGTTCGCCTACGGGAGCATCCCGATGCGATTCTAACAGGGCGAATGGAGCCGGAAGGTGACGGGGCGGTTGTTGCTACAGTGACATCTATGGTTCCGGCTGTGTATAGTCGCCCCCCCCTTAAGCATGATGCCAGTGTCGGAGGCGATTTCGGTTTCTCCATGGCAGTCGTCAAGCAGGTTGGACGGTTCGATGAGGACCCACACCTCTCTCCT